>DFZE01000093.1 GCA_002382065.1 Desulfobacteraceae bacterium UBA4064 | reverse complement strand
AATAAGGGTCGTCTTTCCTTATGAAAAACAGTATCCTGCCCTCGATTTCAAAATCTTGCATACAGTCGTCGGAGTCCCTGATTCTTTTTTCAATTGGTCGATCAGGGCCTGACCCTCCTCTCTGATACCCTTTTCGATTTCAGACAGCCGGTTGTTCAGCTTCACCAGGAATTGCCGCTGTTCTGCTGACAGATCATCAAACGCCAGTTTGTATTCATCTTCCCAATAGACATAATCATTCCGATTTGCCGGCATTCCCATTGCGCCCTCCAGTCACAATTCATGCCTCTGCACCCTTGGATAACCTGCGACTGTTATCAGGGATTCTGTGGATGTTTCCGGGAGTTGTGATTGAAAGATCCCATCTGTCAGACAAAATGATCCGATTGTCACCTTTCCTTCAGAACCGGATTTCCGGAGCGCCTCCATCACAATTCCGGGATTCTGTCAGTCGGACAACATGAAAAATCCGGCAGCCGGTTGTGGGATCGGTTTTGCAGATATACTCTCCACTGGATGAAACTGCGATTTGGTTACAGCCCATATGTCTATCCGATCCCAGTGGAGAGGGATGTGATGATAGGATTAAAAAGCGCAATTTGATCCAGTTTGAAGTATAGCCGGGTGGGGTGGACAGCAATCTGCAGATTGGCTTAATGGCATTCCCATAAGCCGAATGGACCGGAAAAATCAAAATGATCATTCCGGTTGGATGCTGAAGCCGCGGGCTGTATAATTGAACCTATTTCAGGATTATCCGGGCCTGACAGCCAAATGGATCAATCCTTTCAATCCGTCCCCAAAATATAACAAGAAGAGGTAATATTTCCGTGAAATATTGAATCAATATTAACCTATTTTTCTATCAGTTATATTAATAAAGCATTCTAAGCATCAACATTACCTCACCAGAAAACCGGAATGGCGGGATGCCGAAATTTCAGCGCGGAGCTCAGAAAATTCATCGGAGCGATGGTCAGCACCAGACGGGCTACCGGTACATGAATGGAAAAAACCGGGATGGCTGATCCCACAAGAGGTTCAACGATTCCTGAGCTCCAACCGACAATAGCGGCTTGAAATGATCCGGATTCAGGGAAGAAGAATGGCGTATGGTATCCCGTACGCTTTCCAGCGATTCAAGATGTATTGGTTTCAAACAGCCGATATGGTTCAGGCCGGCCAGCGGCAGCATGGCCATGACCCGAATGGTTTCCTTGTGCGGCAAGCACAGGGACAGGCTTCTTTCAAAAAAAATGCATGCCCGATCCAATTGTTTCAGCGACATGGCAATCCGTCCCAGATTCCAGGCGATCAACTGAAACGGATGCGCTGCTTCTAATTTGGGATCGGATGATATCAGACGATCGGCCAGAACTTTTTCTGCACTGGTTCTGGAAAGATGGATAGAATCGGCAATATACCGCGCCAGTGCAAATTGATAAAACCACGAAAGACCGGGCAATGACGATATGACACCTTCCCACCCATCCACGCCCAGATAGTGTCACAGTGACGCTTTTGCGTCTTTGGGTTTGCCTGCATCCAGAAATGCAAATACCAGATACCCGTAACCCCGCAGCCAGTCCTGCTGAAAATCCGGGATGTCACCATTTCCAAATTCTTTTTGGGCCATTTTGATGCAGCGTTTGACATCCCTGAGATAATCGGGACCACAAAAGGCAAAATTCTGGGCCAGCGTACCATATATACTTCCCAAAATATAACTGGATTCACCCGGCCGTTTGTATTTTTTTTCTTCATCAAGCACCCGAAGCAAATCATCCGGCGCTTTGGGATTGAATATAAAAAAGTTATGCAGCGTGACGCATGAATTGTTGATATGGCTGCTATATTCTTTTGGATTATGATTCCGTGCATGATTTTGCAGCGGCGTGGCGACATGATTCCAGAAACTGGATTGATGATTGTCACCCAGGTGATTGGCGATTTTCAGATTCACCGCAGGCCATCGGAAGCCCTGGAATGGGGATATCTGTCTGATCGCATCAAAACCGGCTTCTTGGGGAAAAAACTGGCTGAGTGTTTCTGCTTTTTGAATGTCGGATGTCTCGATACACGCTTCCATCTGATCAATCCATTTCTTGATCAGATCGGTTTGGGACACAATTTGATGAGCCAGGGCACTTCGGTATTCAGAGTTGCACAGCCATTCCAAAAGGTGATGCCGGATAACGGGTATGTTGTTGATCAGGGTTTTGGGATCATGCCGCGCCAGCCGCAACAAATCGATGTCCCCCCGGCATGCCGGATCATACATCCTGGCCCATAGCCATGCATCATCCAGATCGGCCACCTGCCGGGTCTGCATACCGGAAAAAATTCGCGTAACGGGGTTGCATTCACCCGGGTAAAGCAGGAGCCGGAAACCCTGTTGCGCGGCCTTTGCCGATTTTATTTCCATTTCTTCCACAGGTCCCACGGCAAACGGGGGCGTCTTCTGCCGGATATGGCCGGTTGCCGCAATACCAGGAGCCAGGGATTGATTCGTAAGGGCTGACAATGCGGCAAGGGCAACCGGCAATCCCAGGGATCGCCCCCAGAACTGCCATCCATCCTGGCAAGGCGATACCAGCGGAAATATGAAAATACCATCCGGGTTGTGAGAGCGTGTCCGGGAAGCCAGCAGCGCAACCTGGATGGAATCGCGGCATGTATCGTCGATACGCCTGTCAAACCAGTCCGGCCATCCGGTTTCCGGAAAACAATGACTGGCCCCGACCATGAAATAGCGGATGGACGCCTGTTTCTGAACCACCAGAACCGGCGCAAGACGCCATGCGGCGTTTTCTGTCTTAACGAAATCGGGCAGCAAATCACCGGAGAATGCTTCTGAAAGAAACACCATGACTGCGTCCGGGTTGTGGCCCTGTGATGACGACATCAGGATATGTCCGGTAATTGCCAGGCGGTAAAGGGATAAATACGGTTCGGCCAGGCAGTTGACCATTTGGTCATGGAATAGTTTCAGTTCATTGGTTTCCCGGGGCCACTGGATACGATCAATCCGGGGAAGCAGCGATTCCAGTTGGACAGGAGACGACTGGGCAACAAACAGAATGGCATCGACAGAAATGGGTTTCATCCGGGTTTCAATCCGTCACAATCAAAATTTCAAGCCGGCATTCATCATCATCCAACAATGGCGCATCGGGTGAATGAAGTTCTGCAGCAAAACGGCCTGATGCAATGGTTATTTTTTCAACGGATAAGGGGATGATGGAATCATCCGGCTGGCGCCATCCAAAATACAGCCGGATATCCGGTTTTTCGGCTATCGCGGCATCCAGTTCCCCCAACAAATGAAGAACGTTCCCGTCCGTGATGTCAAAATTTTCCAGTCCGATTTTGAGCGGTTGAATGGATTGAATTTCATCGTGATGTCGAATACACCATTTTCCGGTTACCATATCCCTGTCATCCGCAGCAATAGACGGGCAAAATTCCGGTCGAAAGGACGCCATCAACAACGCCACTTCCGTTGTCAAATCCTGACAGCATTGCCTGGGCCACTGCAACAACCAGCCAAATTTGTTTTCAAGATCGGATAAAATGGAATGGACTTCGGCATCTGTTTCCGATGTTGTATCCGTCAGCCAGGCCGGCAGTGGGATGTTTTGGTGAGACAGGGCGTTGTTTGCAGACAGGCGTGCTGCCAGAACAATGTCAAGACAGTCAAAACAGATGTGGATATGACTGGCAACCGCTGCCATGTCTGCCTGATCCAGTTCCTGATAGGCATACCCCAGCAGCAGTTCCTCTGATGGGCACGCCTCCCGGGACACCAAACTGGCAGTATCCGTTTTTACGGCCTGTTGAAGCAGTTTTATGGCTATCGATACATCTTCTGCAACCGGATCAGGCAGTGCCTGTGGGTTCAACGACTGCTCCAGTTTCACCAGAACATCTATATGAAGCCCTTTTGCATCGGACACCAGGACCAACCGGCTTTGTGCGTCATCGGAATTAACGGGAATTGCAACCGTTTCCGGGTGATCCACAGAATCGGACTGAAATGTCGTCTGGTTCAGGCTGATTTTCAAATCGGGAACCGGCATATCTGCCGGATCATACAGGCTGATGAACAGGGTTTCGTTGCCGCCAGTATTCCGCTTGATAACTCTGAGCGAATAGACAGCCTCTCCAATGGGCGCGTCAGCCGACCGCATGGTCAGGCTGTCCTCGCGGATACCGGTTTCCTTGTATAGTGCATCATCAAAATTGATCTGTATGGCTGACATGGGTATCACCTTGTACGGGTTTTAAATTGATTCGGTGAAAGATAAATTTTGCCTGTTTCCGGGTTACAGTGGCCAATGGTTTTCGGAAATACTACGCTTATGACGCTGCCAACCGCAAGATCGACAACCTTTTCGATTTTGCATACCAGCCCGTTTTGGCCGATGCTGACCGGATGACTTCCGATGATATGACATTTCAAATTACCATCATCATCATGGCCTTCCAGACATAACTCGGATGGATTGATCCATCGGAAGCCATGCAGACAAAACCACAGACGTGTTCTGGTGAAAAACCGGATATTTTGAAACCGGTACAGAAAATTCAATCTGTTTGTCAATTGCTTCTGTGCCTCATTCTGGTTTTTAATTTTTTTTGTCAGCGCATCAATGCCTGAAAATTCATATGTTTTCCCCTGTATGGCTGCAATCAACTGGCGATGGTTGATGATATCCGGATATCGCCGAATTGGTGAGGTAAACCAGGCATATCGGTGAATACGCATCTGATGATGATAACTCTGATCGGGTCTGGATGACAGCTTTGCCTTTTGAAACATGGGATAATTGCCGCCTGCCAGTCTGGTCAACGCCTGTCTTTTATAATTTGCACCGGGTATGGTGTCGGGAATCTCTTTCTGAATCAGATAACAGATCAGGGATCGGATGGCCGATTTGGCATCGACCCGGGATATTTCATCACCATAGGGCCGGGACAGAAATAATGCGTTTGCACGGTTTTGAAAATATTCATAACTGTGGCGGGATTCAAGCAATCCCTCCTGTTGCAGCAGCCGGATATATTTTTGAATGGCGGTTTCTTTTGGCGGGATCTGCACCCGATACGCACCCAGTGGTGTTTGGGGGCCGGCCGTACCCGTCATCAGGTCGGCAATCTTTCTGCCCACTTCCTGGTTTGCCGCAACCATGAATTGTTTGATGATGTCGCGGGACCGGATATTTGGCAATTCACGACATGCCAGTTTTTGATCTGCTTCATAAAACAATTTTTCATTGCTGTTGAAATCGGATTCCTGAATCTCGTTTTGCTGCAAAAGATCGGCCAGTTCGCCAGCCAGATGAAGTGATTGACTGATTTCCGGGTCCAGTTGGGAATCAAATCTTTCCAAAGCCTGCTGCACCTGACTGTATGTCAGTTTTCTTCTGCTTTGAATGGTCGAACGGGCTACCTGTACGGATGATATCACCGGTCCATTGGCCCCCCTGATCACATTCATGTACATCGAAACAGCCAGGCGGTCTTCACCGGGTTTCAGGCTGCACAAATCACTGGCCAGGCATTCGGGCAGCATATGGATGACCCGGTCTGCCAGATAATGGCTGGTGGCGCGGTCGCGCGCATCCAGGTTCCGCGGCGTTTCGGGGGCGACAAATGCGGTCACATCTGCGATATGAACCCCCAGCAGATAGCTGCCGTCATCAAGCTGTTTGATTTCAACAGCATCATCCATGTCCTTGCTGGATTCATCATCGATGGTATAGACCAGTCTTTTCCGAAAATCATAGCGTCTTTCTGTACGGGAAACTTCTGGTGCATCCCGGGAATCCGAATCCGGCCGGTCCGACTGAATATGTTTTTTATATATCGTTTGATAATTCTCAGTTTCTTTGTCATCCGCCAATGGACTGTTTTCGGGAATTTTAAAGGCATGGCTGATCATTGCCTGTTCCCGATCCAGGATGCCCAATCCGTCAAACCGCTCCAGAAGCGAAACGCTAAACCCTTCACTGGACGGGTTCTGAGCGATGGGAAGCCCGGCTTTCCAAAATGATTTGTTTGGCATTTCAGAAAGCTGAACCGGGTCAACCTCGATGGGATAAGGCGCAAACCCATATATCAGATGCGGTTTTTTTAGTTCATCCAGGTAAATGACGCATCTGTCATTGATTCTTTCCCGAATCACAAATTGATTGTGTTCGATGCCAACCGAATCAAAGGGCAGGGGTTTCAGCTTGTCGAATTGGGACATCGGCGGCAGTTTCTTTCCTCCGGGATGAGGCATCAAACTGAAGTTATGTTTGCCGGTATAAAAATCATTGCTGATGAACATGGTATAGTTCATAACGACAACCTTTCTTGCAGAACTGGCGGCTCCATAAAAATTATCTATTCATTTTTTTGAAGCACTATGATGATTAGACAAACGGATTGTCCCTGTTGTGACCGAAAAATGATATATTTTTCAGATATCCATATCCATTGGCGTAATATTTTTCTCGCGCATCAACTGTTGAATGATTTTTCCCAACCGTACCAGCACCCCGCTCTCTTTCCGGGTTAACCGTTTTCGAATCCGGGCGCTTTCACGCACGATGTCCGAAGCGTCAACGGGTTTCACATCTTGCAATATGAGCAGTCTTTCAGCCATTTCGCTGTATCCCAGACCATCCATATGCCAGCGGATAATGGCGGCATCTTCGATCGTTTTCGGATTGGCAGACAGTCTGTCAATGGCTTCGGCAATCAGTGAGCGGCTTAACAGATGGGTTTGCCTGTCAGAAAGCTGTTTTTCCGGAAGGTCGTCCGGATCCGGAATTGCCAGTGCGTTTGCACTTCCATCGATGGAGATAATCACGGGCGGAACAACAGCGTCGGTGCTGTTTTCTGTGTCCTGAGCAACCTGTTTGGGTCTTAGGCATCTCATGATCAATCGCCCGATGATATAGGATTTCAGAGAGCAGTTATTGATGCCCCGATACAGACAAAACGCGTTTCCTTTGCTCAATTCCAGATAAAACTGATGCAGGAAGTCTTCAGCTTCTTTCAATCCGTCAGGCGAATGGTCTCTGCCAGAGCCTGTATTTTCCGCCCCGTGATGCAAAGATGGACTGAATTGCTTTTTCAGAATGAGGCGATACATCTCGGGGTAATAGTGTCGCACCCATTCATTCAACGATGTGTTGTCCCCAATTTTCAGATCATCGCATATTTTTTGGGCCAGCTTTAAATCGGCTTCAATGGCAAGTTCAGGCATGATGTATCTCCGGCAATGGATGGGGTTTCACCAAGGGCTTCTTTTGGATCGTCACAATTTGGGCTTTCTTTCAATATGCTTCTTCATTACTGCATGACGATTCAATCTCCAAGTCATAAAGCGTTAAAAGGAGTCTGTATTGACAAAACCGGGTATGGATGATACCCCAAAACACGATGTTTTTTGAAACAGTCAAACCATCCTGCATGATTTCAGTTGTCTGAATAACGGGGGCAGTCATACATGGAAAAAATCAACGGTGCTGAACTGGTAACCCGGGTTCTACAGGACCCCAATGGTTCTGTGGAAAAACTTCTTCAGCTTGCCGAATATCGGGAAACTGACTGGTTGGAACTGAAAGCCGCGCTTTTGCCTGAAGAATATGAGGTGGTCAACGGCAGGCGGAAATATCGATATAAACAGGGTTGGAATGGTTGGAAAAAGCCATTGCCTGCTGCAAACTGAAAACCCACGGGGCGACCATCCGGCTGATTGGTGCCATGATTGCGACGGTTGCATCATGTTGCTTTGATGAACCGGCTTTTCCAAAAATGGCGATTGCCTGGCTGGATGAACTGCGGAATCAGCTTCCGGCAGCCCGGTCAAATATGGAAATCCTTCGGACCATTCTGGCCAGTCCGTCACCGGAACAGATTTACGCTGCCCTGGATGCGCTTCCATTCAATTATCACTGAGTGTGTTCGGAAGAATCGGAGCCGACTAAAAATTCCAGGGCTTGCTTCCAATTTGGCCCGCCGGAGTGTCAAAATGAAATTTTGACATAAAGCCCAAAACCTTGAATATACATTTGGACAAGTAGTTTCAGGCGGCTGCTCAATCTTGACTGTTTCTATATTTAGTGCCTGACCGAAAAGCTATTT
>DFZE01000149.1:3341-12568 GCA_002382065.1 Desulfobacteraceae bacterium UBA4064 | reverse complement strand
TCCGGATTTTGGGGTCCACTATACTTTGCGGACGAAAGACTCGTAGCGGCTGTCGGCCTGGAGGATCATGTCATCGTGGAAACAGCCGATGCGATTCTGGTTGCCAGAAAAGACCGTGTTCAGGATGTGAAATCCATTGTCAAACAGCTCAATGCCCGGAATCGGCCCGAGACACAGGTGCATCGCAAGGTATATCGACCCTGGGGCGCTTATCAGTCGGTGGATACGGCGGACAGGTTTCAGGTAAAGCGGATTACGGTCAATCCGGGGGCCAGCCTTTCTCTTCAGATGCATCATCATCGCGCCGAGCACTGGATTGTGGTAAAGGGGACGGCGCGTGTCATAAAGAATAATGAAGTCATTCTGCTGACGGAAAACCAATCCACCTATATCCCCCTTGGGGTCACCCATCGGCTGGAGAATCCGGGTGTGATTCCTCTGGAGCTGATCGAGGTCCAGTCCGGCAGTTATTTGGGGGAAGATGACATCGTCCGGTTTGAGGATGTGTAAGGTTTATCGCGGCGTCAATTCGGAGTGTCACTGCAGTGGTTATTTTCACCCCCAATATATTTCATTTGACATACACTCGAATCTTTTCCTGAAAAAAGTCAAAAGGTGTATCAGAAACAGACAGGATTTTTCCGGATTGCCACACCCCTGCCGGCGCCCTGATACGCTCCACTGCCGTCAACATAAATCCCCTATCAGATGAAAATATCAATCATTACAGTTGTTCTGAATCGCCAACGGTCCATCTGGGACTGTCTGGAAAGCGTGCAGCGCCAGACGGTTCCGGCGGAGCATATTATCGTGGATGGCGGGTCAACGGATGGCACACTGGAGATTCTCCAGGGATACACCGACAAACGGATCAGGGTGTTTTCCGGCCCGGATCAGGGTATTTATGACGCCATGAACAAGGGCATTGCGATGGCCACGGGCGATGTGGTGGGCATTTTGAATGCCGATGATTTTTATCCCGATATCGACAAGCTGGCCCAAGTTGCCGGTGCATTTGCCCATACCACCACGGATACCTGCTTCGGAGATCTGAATTATGTGGATGATCGGGACAAAAGGCGGATTGTCCGGCGGTGGCAATCCGGCCGTTTTGACAGGAAACGGTTTTATCAGGGATGGATGCCCCCCCATCCCACGTTTTTTGTCCGCAGATCCTGTTATGAAAATTATGGGGGATTCCGGCTGGATATGGGCACGTCCGCGGATTACGAACTGATGCTCCGGTTTCTGCTGAAACATGGCCTATGTGCGACCCATATTCCCGATGTACTGGTACACATGCGCATGGGGGGGGAGAGCAATGCCCGTATTCAAAACCGGATACGGGCCAACCGAATGGACCGGAAGGCATGGCGGATAAACGGATTGAAGCCATACCCCTGGACCCTTTTTCTCAAACCGTTAAGAAAAATTATTCAATTTGTATGAATCCTGCTATCGCTTTTAAGATAATGATTTTGGGAAGGCAGCAGTGAGGGGATAGGCCTTTGTTCGGCCATCCCCGACCNNCGCACCCAAAATCTTTATCTTGAAACCTATAACGCCGCTGATTGATTCTTTCAGCTTACCCCCATTTTCTGTTCCTGTTTCCAGCCATTTTAACGGTCAACCTGTTGTTTCATCCCCAAAAGCGGACAGCGCGTTCCGCTCTGGTTTCAGTTCGCCCCCCCCTGAACGGATTTTCCTCCTTGTTGCACCTTCACATTCAAGATTGTCGCAGGAATTCAAAAGGTAAGAACCATGACGACCATTCTGTTTTCGTTTGCCATTGCACTATTTTTTTCCCTGGTACTGACACCCCTGGCCCAAAAAACAGGCGTCATTTGGGGCGCCATGGATATGCCTGCCGAGCGCAAAATTCACATCCATCCCACGCCCCGAACAGGGGGTTTGGCCATATTCCTGGCTTTTGCATTATCGGTATTGGTTACTTATGGCAGTGATACGATGGTTTCCCGGCAGATCGTATCGAATCAACAGACATTATCCCTGATGATCGGCGGCATTATCTGCTTCCTTACCGGTCTGGTGGACGATTTTCGAAGAGTCTCCGCATGGATAAAGCTGCTGCTTCAGATTCTGGCGGCGACCACGGCCTTTGTCGGCGGAAACAGCATTGCGCTGTTTGACTCGGGCGCACCCATTCTGGTTATCGGCCTGTTGAATTATGCCGTGACGGTTTTCTGGTTTATCCTGTTTATCAATGCCGTCAATCTGGTGGATGGTTTGGATGGGCTTGCCGGAGGGGTCACGTTTTTCACCTGCTTCATGATGGTGATTCTTTCGGTTTTTTCTGACCGCTACCTGATTGCGGTGCTGTTTGCATCCCTTTCCGGATGCATTCTGGGATTCTTGCGATACAATTTCAATCCGGCAACCATTTTTTTGGGTGACGGTGGCAGTTACTTCATCGGATATGCCATTGCCGGTATGTCGATTTTGGGAAGTGTGAAAAGCCAGACCGGATTGGCCATTCTGATTCCACTGGTTGGCCTGGGTCTTCCGGTTTTTGACACCGTGCTCTCCAGTGTCCGGCGGTTTGTACTGGGAAAAAAGATTTTTGGCGCAGACAAGGGACATATCCATCACCGGATGATTGCGCTGGGCCTGAATACCCGGCGGGTGGTCCTGTTGATGTATGCCATCAGTATCGGCTTATGTCTGATTTCACTGTTTCTGGTCAACGTTCGGGATGAAAAGGCCGCTTTTGTATTGATCCTGGTCGGATTCGGCGCCATCATGCTGACCAGAAAACTGGGGTATTTCGATTACCTCAATTCCAATCGGGTACTCTCCTGGATCCGGGATATATCCGATGAAACCGGAATCAGCCGGGAGCGTCGCAGCTTTCTCAACATTCAAATCAATATTTCCAAATCCAATACGCTTTCAGAACTCTGGGAACATACCATTCAGGCGATGAAGATGCTGGAATTTGACTGCTGCCTGCTGTATCTGTATCCCTCATCTCAAGAGACAGGGCAATCGTGCATTCAGACTCCGGACAACTCCGAACGTCGGAAGACGCCCCTGATCTCGGCCAGCATCTGCCTTCGCGAAAAACCGCCCGAACGGATATGGATGCGCAATGAACTGGCGATGCAGAATCCGGAAAACGTCTGCAGCCATTGTCTGATACGAATCGAGTTGCCACTTGAAGAAACCGGGATTACCAAACCATTCGGTTGCCTGGTAATGATCAAGGATAACCGGTTGGGCCATTTAAGCCACTATTCCCTGAAACGCGTGGAACATCTGAGGCGGGTCGTTGTTGCTTCCCTGAGGCGGATTGACATGAATCACGCGGCAGATATCTTGGCAGAAAATGGGTCGCATGCGGATCTCATCCCGATTGACCGGGGGATTGACATCCAAAAATCCCGGCATGTGTTGGTGGTGGACGATGAAGTCTGCATCCTGATGGCGATCGAAGAGACCCTGTTAAAACATGATTTTGTGGTGACGACCGCCACAGATGCCGAAGAAGCCCTGATAAAATTCGATAAAAATTTGATGTCCATTGTAATACTGGATATCAATCTGCCCGGGATGAATGGTCTGGATCTGTGCGGGAAGTTGAAAAGACTGCAACCCGGGATTCGGATCATTGCCATCACCGGAATGCCCAGCAAGTTCGAGTCCGAGACGTGCCGGAATGCCGGATTTGATGGCTATTTGATCAAACCCCTGGATAACGAGATACTGATGGTGTACATGGAAAAGGTTGTATCTTCGGATATATGATTTGCTGAGGGCGGGGGGCGGAAAGGATGGGTGAGCAGTATTCACTTACCGACCAGATTTGAAGATCATCGCGTTCTGTCTGAGTAACCCGGAACTGCTGAAATGCGGCGTGGCGTGAACAGCGGGGAGACCGGGGAANNAAGAATACACCACGAAGGACACGAAGAAGTGGGACGGCTTTATTTGAAGAACGGTCAATCCGGAGAGGCGTAATACTGTTTTTTCAAGTGACGGATATGCTGAATTCTGGTGGCGGAATCAGGGCTTTTTCTGATCCCGCTGGTCCTGTGGATGATGGTCGCTCTTTTTAAAAAGGGGTTTCAAAAACTGGTCAATCCCAGCCGGTTGGTTCGCGGTACGACAATCGGTGCGATGACCGGTATGGTTGCCATTCTGGTTCACAGTACCGTCGATTTCAACCTCTTGATTCCGGCCAACGCCCTTCTTTTTGCTGTTCTTGCGGCATTTGTGGCGGGACCTGTACCGGGAAGAAAGGAATTTCATAATGAATATGAATAGTCGCACTGCACAACGGTATCCTGCGCCTGACACCATTATGGTGCACGTGAAATCCAGGGATGATCTCATCGGCCGTATCTGCGATATCAGCCAGGGTGGCATGGCATTTGAATATGTCCAGTTATGGGACGATGAGACCCTTCTGCAGACAGGGGAGAAGTCCACTATCAATATCCTCAAAAATGGCGCAAAGCTGCTCGACAATGCCACGTGCACCATTGCCTACTGCCATACCATCGTTACAAACAGTGCTTTCCCCAAATTTATCCCAACCTGTCGGTGTGGTTTACAATTTCAGAGCCTTACCCCCAATCAGGTTGATCAGTTGGAAAATATCCTGGTATCATGTGGCGCATATTCATGTGTATGATTCCATAATTCCTGATTATAAGGAAAGCACCATCGCCCCCCGGATCCACTGATTTATCTGATTTGTGGCCAAAGAGTAATGCTTGACCGGGATCTGGCCGAGTTATATGCTGTTGAAACCAGGGTATTGAATCAGTCAGTCAGCAGAAACCTGGCGCGTTTCCCTCAAGATTTTATGATTACGCTAACCCGTGACGAGATATCAAGGATATCACAAATTGTGACATCCTCAAATATCAGGTTTTCAAAAAGTGTTCGTGCTTTTACCGAACGGGGCGTGGCCATGCTATCCAATGTGCTTCGTAGCGACACGGCAATTCAGTTAAACATCCAGATAATGCGTGCCATTACAAACCTCAGAAACCTGTTGTTGGATAATGCTGAACTTCGCAAAGATATAGAAGATCTCAGAGAAGATACGGGCGGAAAGTTCCGGATTGTTTTAGAAACCCTTGATCAACTATTGGCGGTCGAAAACAGACCTGTCAAGAAAATCGGGTTTACAGCAAAAGAAAAACTGGCCGGGTAAGGAAAAAGCTCGCAAACGCTGATACGCTGTCAAGACAATGTCCAAAAAACCCTGGATTCAGTGTTGTCAACGTTTCCCAACAGAGAATTTAAACATCAAATGAGCCGGACGGACATGGAAACCAGAATAGACCGGATTGAAAGATATATTGAAGAATTCAGCAAGGGTATGCTGGAGCTGAAAGAATTCCAAAATAAAACAGATGCACAGCAAAACCGAACTGATGCGCAGATACTGGAACTGAAAGAGGCTCAGAAAAAAACGGATGAGCAACTGAAAAAGACCATCAAAAAGCTGGACAATATTGGTGAAAGGCTTGGGGATCTGGGTATTGTGCAAGGCGAGGTGGCTGAGGAATTGTTTTACCGGAATGTGAAAGGCCTGTTCAAGCCACTGGATCTGCGCTTTGATCGAATGCCGGAATGTTAAAAGTGACAGGTGACGGGTGACGGGTGACGGGTTGCGGACGGCTGCACTCGTCACCCGTCACCCGTCACACAAAACCAAAATGCTGGCAGGAATCGGTGCGCTGGTGGTGAAGGACGATGTGGGCAGATATGCGGAAAAGGCGGGGTGGTTTGTTTTGACGCAGACCAGTGACGGCGGAGCGGCATTGTTGAACCGGAAGGGATTCAGACCGAAAGAGTTTTCATGAAAAAAAAGATTGGGTTTATGGCAAAGGAGAACCAGGCGGAATTCGTTAAGCGGGGCAATCTGACCCATTAATTTCCAATATGATATTAATGTGTTACTGATTAAGTTTACCAGGTTGCCAACCCTTATGTTGTGAAACCGCAGTCGAGGTTATAATTATGGAATCAATGAACGTTTCGAAAAGTGAACTGAAGAAGCTTATAGAGGAAGCCATGATCAACGTCCTTATCGAGAGAAAAGATTTGCTCGAAGATGCCGTAGCTGAAGCTATCATCGACATGAACCTCGCTTTATCGATTGAAGCAGGAGATACAGGCGAATATGTTTCTGAAAAGGAAATCATGGCCAAACTGAGGAACTGATTCATGCAACTTCTTTACGCCAAACGATTCAGCAAAGATATCGATGCAATTCAGAATGATTCGGAAGTCAAAAAGAATCTCCTTGAAACCATAGAGCAACTGAAGCATTCAGATTCATTGATGAAAATTAATGGCGTCAAGAAAATGGAGGGATATCCCAAGTACTATCGAATCAAGATTGTAGAATACGGGCTTGGGATTAAACTGAACAATAATATTTTGGAATTGATAAGATTTTTACATCGAAAAGATATATACAGACGATTTCCTTGAATCGGATGTCTGAGTTAGCTTAGCCTATGCCCCGTCAACCCAGATTGGATGCACCCGGTATCCTGCAGCATGTCATGGCCCGCGGGATCGAAAGACGACTGATATTTGTCGATGACCCGGACCGGAAAGATTTCCTGGCAAGATTTGCTCAAATTCTGGAAGAAACACAAACCCAGTGTTACGCGTGGGCCGTGATTCCCAATCATTTTCATCTTCTGGTTCGTACAGGACTGACCCCGCTCAGTGTCGTGATGAGGCGGCTGATGACCGGCTATGCCGTGTCCTTCAATCACCGCCACCGTCGGGTGGGGCATTTGTTCCAGAATCGCTATAAATCGGTTGCCTGTGAAGAAAACACGTATCTGCTGGAGCTGATCCGATACATCCATTTAAATCCATTAAGAGCAAAGCAGGTTTCGGATTTGAATGCGCTGGATGTTTACCCCTGGACCGGTCACAGCACGCTGATGGGAAAGAACGGGGTCTGAGGACAGAGGTCTGAGTTCTGAAAATCGAAAACATAAAGAGTGATTCATTGGTCTTATGATAATAAATTCAGCCAAAGAGCTTCATGTTTATAGACTATCCTATGAATTGGCTATGGATATATTTGAAATCAGTAAAAAATGGCCGCCAGAGGAACAATTTTCTCTGACAGACCAAATCCGTCGATCATCGAGATCGGTATGCATCAATCTCAGAGAAGCTTGGGCAAAAAGAAGATACGAGGCACATTTCATCAATAAATTAACTGATGCGGATGGTGAAAACAGTGAAACAGATACATGGCTCGACTTTTCAAAAGATTGCGGTTACTTGACAAAGGAGCAATATGATTGTTTGGTGATGAAAAGTCAATCGGTAGGGAAAATGATTGGTGGGATGCTCGGAAACCCAAGCCCATTCATTATGAAACACTGACTTCCATCACCCGGCTCCTGACATCTGATCTCCGCCCTCTGACCTCCGATTCGGTGGTGGGCTGATTCGAAGCATGGGTGTTAAATAAGCGGCGTTGATCGAGATCAGGCGTGGGAATGTTGATAAAAGTGACCAACGAATATTGGGAAGCGGACACTTTGTAAACATGACTCTCGAACAGTCCGAAAAGATACTGGAAAAGAAATATTTATCAAAACGACCCATTGACGAATTGATTGAAATTGTGTCAAAAAAATTTGAAATGACGCCTGAAATGATCTGGTCAAAAAGCAAAATGCCTGCGATTTCAAAGGCCAGAGCTATTGTAGCTTGGATGGCGGTTGAAGAGGTCGGATATTCTAAGGCTGAAGTGGCAAGATATCTGGGAATGAGCCGTATGGGGGTTCAGAAGGCATTGATTAAGGCAAACAAAAAATGAAACAATATGATATTGTTGGCCTTTATTGAACTTGAATGAAAAGGTGACCGAATGTTTCAAAAACCGTTATTGATAAACGTTCAATGGGACGAAGATGTAAATGTCTGGGTAGCGACCAGCGAAGATGTTCCAGGTTTGGCAACAGAAGCAGACACAATGGAGAAATTAATTGAAAAATTAAAGATTCTTATTCCAGAACTATTGATTGCCAATGGAATGTCAGGTGAATTTCCCGTGCCATTTGAAGTACTGGCGCGTAGTTTTGATTTTGCAAAAGGTGTACCCGCCTGATGTCAGACTATACGCCGCAACTGAAAAAATATTTGGACCAAGCGGGATGTTATTTTGATCGACAGGGAAAAAGAGACCATGAGATTTGGTACAGCCCAATAACCGATGTACGACTCGTGGTAGACAACGCTATCAAGTCGCGGCACACAGCTAATGCTGTATTGAACAAGCTGGATTATCCAAAAAATTCTAATATGATATTGATGTGTTACTGATTAAGTTTACCAGGTTGCCAACGTCCCCCCATCATTGTTTTCTTCGTGTACTTCGTGACCTTCGTGGTGCAAGGTTTAAGGAAGGAGCGTCCCCAGGGTCACATGAGGTACTTGAGCGGCTTGCGCAAAAAGATATGAAAAGGATGAGCTGATATGAGCGATATCATGAAATTTGAGAATTTGCAGGATCGCATCATTGAAATCAGAAACGAAAATGTCTTGCTGGATGCTGATGTTGCTGAAATTTATGGTGTTCAGACGAGAGATATCAATAAAGCCGTTGCCAACAATCCGGACAAATTTCCCGTGGGGTATGTTGTTGAGCTCTCAACACAGGAAAAAAGTGAACTGGTGGAAAATTTCCACCGGTTCAATAAGCTGAAGCACTCTACGGTTAATCCAAAGGCTTTCCCTGAAAAAGGCTTGTACATGCTGGCCACCATCCTTAAAACTCGATGTTCAAGTTTTTNNAAAAACTTGATAATCGAGTAAAAGCCCGCAGGCAGTCCAGGCCACCCTGTCGATTATTGAAACTTTTTCCAAAATCAGGGAACTGTCTCGCAATATAAAGACCCTTTCCAATATCAAGGATAAAACCGAACAACAAAAGCTGATGCAGAGAAGCGGCGAATTGATTGCCAGTATCTTTGATGATGACTTGCAAACCACCGACGCTGAAACTTCCATCGAGCTGAACTTTGCGGTTTTGAAGTTCAAGCACACGATCAAGAAGAAAAAATGAGAAAAATTGTCATTTTCACCGGAACCCGTGCCGAATACTGACTTCTTCGATGGCGCTCAAGGTATCAAAGACGCTCTCCGACCTATGGCCAGGACCGAAAATCACCTTGAGAAACGTATATTTTGACGTACGTCCCCCAGTTCCCGGA
>DFZE01000149.1:1203-3196 GCA_002382065.1 Desulfobacteraceae bacterium UBA4064 | reverse complement strand
CCTGTTCATTTTTAACCACCAATCGACCTATTCAGGCATGATGTCACTTAAGGGATAATTCCCGGTTGCTACGGCTTTAGGAACCTGTCAAGCATAATTTATCTGTTCCCATTCTTTAGCATCTGTAAATCATTTTCTGCATGAACGTCCCTTATGTTGTGAGTTTATCGTAAGTGCCTGAAATTATAGATCGAAATTGCCATTTTTTGGACAGCAATATTTTCCTTTAAAATCAGTTGGTTGCTAATTCATGCCAAAATGACACAACATAATATATTTTTTTCAACAGGCCGTGTTTTGAGTGGATTGGACCTCTCCAAATACGTCGGCTATCGCTCCAAAAACGCAATAGAACGGCCAATATCAGCGGCCACCCACCTGAAGAATTAGAGGAATCAGAAGGAATATTGATTATTAACTGACAACATAACCAAACTCACAACATAACGTCCCCTATCATGCCTATCACAGATCCATAATTTTGAAATAGTTTCTAAACCCTTTTGGAATCATCATAAAGAGTTTCCGGTGCAATATCTATTTCACCGGGCCAGACAACCGTGCCATATTCAATACGGGCTTTTTGAAACAGCAATGGGCTAGCAATTTTTTTCCAAGGCTTCATCGTCAACAAAGGCTGCATATCAAATATCCGCTTTTCTCCATTAGCAAATTCCAGTAATAACGAAAAATCTCTTTGCGGTGTTACTGCAATTACATCAATTAACATTTTTTGCTCCCTGTTCAATTCAAGGGCGGTATCCTGAATGGCTCTTCACCCTGAACAGCCAAATCCCAGTTAAGCATCAACTCTTCTTTATGTATCTCTATCCACGCTTCCACCAGTTTCAACTGTTTTTGGGGTAATGATCCATCCAAAACAGCACCCTCTTCAATGGCAATTGATGCCTCATCCCCCTGATAACGGGCATGGATATGAGGCAGATGATGCCTGCGATTGTCACGGAAAAACATGAGAATCAATATTCCGTAAAACATACTTATGGTAGGCATTTCCAAGCCTTTCGTTGTGCCACATTTTGAATATTAAGCTGCGAAATTTATCAAATCAACGCTTATCAAACCCTGCTGTGGTAGCTTTTTTACTTTTACTCGATTATCAAGTTTTTTCTAACCCATTGTTTATATCGCATGCAAAATATAGAGCATCAAAAATTGTGCTGTTATAGAATCAATAGGTTAGATAAATTTGCGGCATTGTGAATCCCCTGATAAACGAAAAAACTTGAACATCAAGTTTTAATCTTTCTTCAACATTTGCAGAAGCCGAATATCAACAACTTCGTTAAATGTTGTTGAAAGTCAATGGAATAATTAACCTGTTCCCATCTCTTTAGTAGAGTGCAGGATATTTCATATTGACCCATTACGTTGGATTCGATGATGCTGTCAAGCATAATTTATCTGTTTCCATTTCTTTTCTCAGACCGGTAACCGCTTTGGATGTTCTGTCGGATTGGAAGGGAACAAATGTTTGAAGTGCCGGTATTGGGCCGCCACAAACGCTTTGGCTCCGATAATCCCGGAATCCGTAAAATACCGGGTGGCGATAACGGAATCGCTGTATGCGGTCCAGTCCAGAAACGATTCACTCTCTTTGTCATCCTGAACCGTTACGCAACATTGAAACATAACGTTCCCCATCCCATTTTTCAGTTATGGCAAAGGAAAAACAAGCAGGTTTTGGAAAAGAAAGAATAGGAAAAAAGTACGTTATTTGGTTTCTTAAGGTCGTCCCTTATGTTGTGACGGAATGAAAGTTTGATGACATACCTTTGATGTTATGTAAATATGAATATATGGAGGGCGTCCCTCCGGTCCCGCAACAGCCGCAGGTGTAACGATTTCAATCGCCCGATGAAATGCGCCGATATCGTCAATTACAATCAGCAATAGCGGATTTTCTTCATAGGTCAAAGCATAATTTACCTGTCCCTATTCGTTTTCCTCAGTTCATCTTCCGTATAGTCAA
>DFZE01000149.1:0-1197 GCA_002382065.1 Desulfobacteraceae bacterium UBA4064 | reverse complement strand
AGATCAATGCCTGCTTGCGAAACGTTTCACTGTCCTCTTTTAAAGCAATCAGTAATTCATTCGGGAATGCCACAAGAACGTCCATTGATTGATATCCTGTCATTTTGGGTTGATAATCAAATCCAGGGATCAGGGGCTATGGATCGGGGGGCAGGGTTCAGACCGCTATTGGTACACCGGTCCCTGATCTCCAGATTCAAGAGGGTTTAACACGTTCATTTTGCACAATCGTGCAATACCACACAGTTTTTTATCAGAACAAACAAAAAACCAATCTGTGGTACGAAGCATACTACATGCTCCCAACTGAAGAGCATCCAAGGATCTCAATCCATGTGTTTTCCCATGCACTTTCATAAGTTGCTCCGCTTCATATAAAACCGCAGGCCCTAAAAACTCCTGATTAAACTCCAAAATTTGTTCATTAAATGCACATATGGCTACATCCAGTTCATCTTCAGAAATATCTTTTTGGCGATATCGCCGGTACAAACTGCTTAAAAACTCAATCCGCGCCAAGTCCAACACCCATATTTTGTTATTCGGATCGTTAACAATATTTTCAACAAATGCTGTACCATCTTCTTCCTGAAAAAGTTTGGCCAATGCGGAAGTATCAAAGAAACAGTTCATATCCGATCCTCACGGGAATTTATGATATCCTCTGATAATGAGACTCTGCTCTTGGACAATATATGTCGCGCTTTTAAATAGGGCGCCAATTGTTTCCTTCCACATGGAGCTTGGCTTCCTTTCAGTAAAAGAATGTGGTTATATACCAGCGTCAAATAATGAGGCGGCAACTGTTTAATTTCTTTTATTGTTTGCTCTTCCAATGTCATCGGATACTCCTATGGGGATCAGGGGTCAGGGGTCGGGGATCAGAAACCAGTCTTTTCAGACCGCGTTTTGCTGCGTCAGAGAGTAAAAGCTCATAGGTTTTTTTCATACTCTGCCTGCAATTCCTGCAGCGAAGTCAATTTGCTTTTACACAACAAGGATTTGGCTGCCAGGCTGGATTGTTTGTTTGTTTACATAATCAATGAATGATGGATCCTGTCGTATCCGTAAATACTCGATAAATGTCAAAACGTCCTGTTTTTTTTCAATTGGGAGATCAACCAGTTTTTCAAAAATGATTCGATCGACGTTGCCAAGTGCATTCATGTTCACCTCTCAACCCGAAATCCAATGACA
>DFZE01000022.1 GCA_002382065.1 Desulfobacteraceae bacterium UBA4064 | reverse complement strand
AAAAACTCATGTTGCCATTTTGGCGTCATTATGTTAATTGGGTAATAAACTCAAAAAGTTGTATGGAGGTTTATCATGACGACTAAAACCGAGCGCATTTCAGCTCGCGTATCTGAAAATGTTTATCATACGCTTCACCATGCCGCTGTATTGGTAGGCTCTACGGTAAACCAGTTTCTGATACAGTCCGCTTTGGAACGAGCCCAAGCTGTTATTAAAGAAGAAAGCGTCATTTATCTGACCGGCGAATCCGCAAAAAAATTTCTCGATGCCATCGAACAACCGCCAGCCCCGAATGAACGCCTGAAAATGGCCTTCCGGATACACAAGGAACGTCTATAGATGCTCCGAATTGAAGCCCTTACCCGTCTGCACGATCGAAAATCTTTTGACTGCGGCGAAGCGGCACTGAATGACTATCTTCGAAAAATTGCCCTCCAGCAAATCAAGAAAGGCATTTCCAAAACATTCGTATTGGTCGATTCAATTATTCCGACAAAAATATCTGGCTTTTTCACCCTGTCAAGCTGTGATGTGGTGACATGTGACCTGCCGTTCGGTTACGCAGGTAAATACCCAGCCAGAGCTCCGGCGGCCAAACTCGCCCGCTTGGCGGTATCGATTGACCAACAGCGCCAGGGCATGGGAACACTCATGATGACTGAAGCCATGAAACGTATCCTGTTGGTTTCCGAGAATATTGGCATTATAGGAATTTTTGTTGATGCAAAGAATCAGAATGCCCGTAACTTCTACGAACAGTTCGGATTCTTGGCGCTACAGGAAAAACCCCTCGAATTATTTCTGCCGATCCAATCTCTTGTTGCCGCATGGGAAGCAGCGGATTACAGCTCAACGAGCTGATATGTGAACACAAGCGGGTAGGTCAGGGGGCGACCAACGGGAGTTCCCTGACAAGCCAAATAGCCGGAATGCGCTCCGGCAATGTCAGGTAGGCCAAACAACCTGCCAACCCGACCTACAGGCTGGTCCGTGTTTTGGACGGATATTCTGGGCTTTCTGAAAGAACACCATATTATTTAACACCCACCGATTCCCTCATTAAAAGGGTTATAAACAGTCAGGTTTTTAATGGTATCAAAATCTTTCACATTTCTGGTCAATAAACCCAAATTATTCACAATGCATGTGGCGGCAATAACAGCATCGGGAAGTTTAATGTTTATCATTCGTTTTAATTCGATTGTCTTCTCAATAACCGGATCGTCAATGGCCAAAACGAGTGCATTGGATAGAAAATCAATCGCTTGATGGTATTCGTCATGCGTGGCTTCTTTCCAGCCAAGGAATTCGACCCCATTCATCCCTCATTTCTTTACAGACTTTATCCACATTTATCTTCTTATTGCGCCAGATGCCAAAATAATTTGGCGGATAAAATTGATTCTTGGCAATCTCACCTACCTGGTCAATCGGAAAAATAATAATTTCAAGTTCCTTGCTTTTGGCGAAGTTTTTCGGCAATTTGATAATCAGAACGTCGTTTTCCGGCTTTTGGCAAATTCGTAATGCTTCCATTTTATACATTCCTTTACACTTTTCTCAAAAACCTGTTTGAAATTTCCATACAGGAGATTGTCATCACGACAAACAGAATGCTCCTACGGAGGTTTACCGGATTTTTGACATTAAAATTATACAATCCCCAAATCCGTTATAATCAGGTTAAGTGTATTGTGTCAAAATGTTATTTTGAATCGCCATGCCTGCACCTTGAGAGCGGGTAGGTCAGGGCGCCGCAGTTTTTTGCGGCTCCCTGACACCATGCCGCAACCCGCATTTCGGCAGTCAGGTAGGCCAAACACCGGCCAGCCTGANNGGATATGGGAGGGGTGTCGAAATTTAAAACCGGGTCATGGAGCTGGATTGGCTTTTGGGGTTTCCCCGGTGTCTTCAGTTGCAATTTGGTTTTCGAAACGATATGAAGACAGAGAATTACTTTGAACAAAAAAGCAGGAGACCATGAAATGAAAAAAATGATAATGACAATGAAGCTGCCAATGCTGTCCTGCCCCCCCATTCTCGATGTCATAACCCAGGGTGAAACAGAGGAAAAGGCCAAACAAAATCTGAATGACGCATTGTCGCTGTTTCTTGTGTCATGGTTTGAAAGAGGTACGCTTGACAGTGTGTTGAAGGTCATTTATCTGACCGGCGAATCCGCAAAAAAAATTTTCGATGCCATCGAACAACCGCCAGCCCCGAATGAACGCCTGAAAATGGCCTTCCGGATACACAAGAAGCGTCTATAGATGCTACGAATTGAGGCCCAAACCGTCGGCACGATCGAAAATCTTTTGACTGCGGCGAAACCGCATAAATAACCATCTTCGAAAATCGTCCTCCAGCACATCAAGAAAGGCATTTCCAAAACATTCAAAAGGTATTGTTGTATTCACGCCAAGCGTGAATAACAACTTCCTGCCAAAAAATAGTCAAATATGACAAAAATTGTTTTCTTGTACCATACTGCTATTCCCCTGTTACGGCATCTACCTGTCGGGGTATTGCATGCAGGTTGAATTGTAGCATATGGCATTATCATTGCATAATAACCGGCCACAGGGAAAAATGTATTTTGGTGGGTCAGTTTTTCAACAAACACGGTTTACAGCAAGTTTTTCCAGTTGTGTTTTATTCGTATCATTTCATGTTTCATTTATTCATCACTTAATTCAGGAGGATTTACCATGCTCAAGAAATTCAGAACATCCAGTGAAAAAGGTTTTACCCTGATCGAGCTCATGATTGTTGTGGCCATCATCGGTATTCTGGCCGCCATCGCCATTCCCAACTTCATGAACTATCAGTGCAAGGCCAA
>DFZE01000270.1 GCA_002382065.1 Desulfobacteraceae bacterium UBA4064 | reverse complement strand
TTCGACATATTCCATCAGGCTGTTTTCATCCGGACTGTTGATGCCATACATGCATTCCTGAACACTGAACGTGTTGCGGCCATCGGGCAGGGTCTGAAAATATTACAGCAGGGCAAAACCAAATACCGACATGTCGGTATTTCGGCATTACTGTATGCCAGTATTACCGCACCATGGCCCGACCCTTGTCTGAAAAAACAAGTGCATCTTTGGCTGCGGCCTTGACGCCTTTTTCCAACCATCCATATCGAAACGCAAATGTCTGATGACCGGCGAATTTATATCGGACAGAATGATGTTGCAAAAATCAGCCTCCTGACAGGATAATTGTATGGATGGATTGTAGGAAAATATCGGGGTGAATCCAATCCGGTGAGTGCGTTAATTANNTAATTAAACACTAAACACGTTTTGGCTTAAAAATAAAGCCTGTTTTTTAATTATGCCAATTCCGGATATTGGATTCAGTTCATACGGCATTGATTCATTATTACGACAGGGAGTAGTCCGCCCGCGTGTACTCAATGCTGCGAGACAGCCCAAAATCATATTTTGTCATATTGACATTTTGTCAATTGGCACATAGAATTATATCCCAATTTTGTTTCCGCTATTTCTGAAAGGAGTTCGACATGCTTGTCACCATTGATAAAAGGGGAAGTATCAATCTGCCGGCTTCCGTTAGAAAAGATCTTGGTTTCTGTCCGGGGACACATCTGGAGCTCACCATAGATTCTGGTGGGGCCATCATGCTTTTCCCCGTCGAAATCTACAGAACCATAAAACTCAGCCAATCGGGCTTGACCAAACTGGATGAGGCCAGAAGGTCGGGAATGACCCCATTGCCGGATTGGTTTCAGTCAGAAATCGACCATGCCAGAGCTGATACCGAATAAAAAATTCGTCGCTGATCTGTCGAAACTCCGGAATAATCCCGTGCTGGTGAAGAAAATCGCCAAAGCCCTGGTTTTTCTGGAGGCCGATCCCTGTCATCCCGGGTTGCACATCGAGCGGATCACAAATGACGCCACCGCCTGGTCAGCCCGGGTTGACAAACGCTATCGATTATCCTTCGAACCCTCTGCATACCTTGAAAGCGGCACACCGGACTGGACCCATCCATTGAAGTTGCTGCGCATCCTCGATCATGATGATCTGTACAGGAGCCCGTATTAGCCCCGTTCACCTTTCCGGCGGTATCCTGCGCCGCTTCTATATCGGACATCGTGTTTGGTAGAGAAAATCAGGCCGCATTTTGGACGCGGATGAAACATTACAGGCGGGCTATGAGCACAAAAACAGCAGACATTCTCGAATTGAGCATTGCCGAGCGGATTCAAATGGTCGAAGACATCTGGGATAGCATTGCGGCAGTCCCGGAGGCCGTTTCGCTCAGCGAAGATCAAAAAAAAGAACTTGATCGCAGGGTAGAGGCATATCACCTGAATCCGGACGCCGGATCTCCTCGGAACGAAGTTAGGAAGCGGATTCCCAATTGGTTCAGATCATGAGAAAACCGGTGATCGTCAGAGCGGAAACAGAAGTCGATCTTGCCGAGGCCTACCAGTGGTATGAGCAACAAGTTCGTGGTTTGGGAGGGGAGTTCTTTTGGTGCGTGGATGCTGTGATGGCTGCAATCGAAAGATATCCCCAGATTTATCCAGTCGACAAGGGGGGGGAGACAATCAGGGATTGCCAGATTTCAATGCGGTGTCCCTCCGGATCAAAAACATGAAAAATCCGGGCATCCCACGGATGCCGTTTGATGGCCGTCGGCTTCAGCCCCATCATGTCAAAATATTCCCTGGCCGCATCAATATTTTCGACTTGCAGGGCGATGGTGATCCCGGCGTTTCCGCAACTCTTGATGGTTGAATGGTTTTCATCCGCGATGCTCAATCGGGAAGACGCCGTTAACGCAAATTCTACAAACCAGTTGGTGGCAAAAATGACAGGCAGTTGTAGCCCGTCCCGATAAAACCGGATGGTTGCATCCCATTTTTTGCAATACAGGATGGTGTTGGTTGTGATCAGATTCCTGAGCATCACATTCACAGGTCCCAATCAACCGCGTCCAGCCAGAAAATGTTTTTCCATTATTTTTCTTTTGAGCATGGGGGTACATCCTTTCTTTGTTATCGTTTAAAACCAGAATTCGGGATAACGCCTGNNATGATGACCGCCCCCATGGCCGTCGGCATCAGGACGTACCAATACCCGAGATTGTGCACACTGTCTCCACCGATGACAGCGATCAAGGCGGTGGCCCCTCCGGGCGGATGAAGTGTTTTGGTCAGATGCATCACGACGATGGCCAGGGACACGGCCACGGATGCCGCGAGCCATAACTGGCCACCCATGATCTGAACCGCGGTGACACCGATCCAACCTTTTTTGACCCCGGCACCGATTGTTATGTAGTGTCTGAACAAAAACACCTGTTCTATCAAATTCGAATATCGAAATCCGAAATTCGAAACAAATTCAAAATCCAAATGTCGGAATGACCAAAAGGATATTTCAGTCCATACAATGTTTTGAAAAATTTTGTTTGGATCATTGTTTCGGATTTCGTGCTTCGAATTTTATGATACAGAAAAAAGGTTTCGGTTCGGGCACTATGTAAAAATGACCTTAGCGATTTTCAGTTGACCACTGATTTCTGATCACCGACCACTGACCTCTGACTTTTGATCTCTGACCTTCCCATGCCCTATTCCAGGCTCCTACCCTCACCATCCTCTTCCAAAGTCCGGCCATCCCGGATATGGTAAATGCGTTTGAAGGTGGGGATGATCTTTTCATCATGCGTGACAACAATAATGGCGGTCTCGTACTGACGGGCCATTTGATTGAGAATGCGGATCACAGCCAGTGCCCGTTCGCTGTCAAGGGGAGCAGTGGGTTCATCGGCCAGAATGACAGGCGGCCGGTTCACCAGCGCCCGGGCAATGGCCACACGCTGCTGCTCGCCACCGGACAATTGGGACGGCATGGCCTGGGCCCGATGGCCGACATCCAGCGCATGGAGCAGCGCAACAGCCTGTTTGCGGGAATCGCGGTTTGAGAGGCCGGCCAGCATGGGCAGCAGGGCCACATTGTCTGTCACATCCAGAAAGGGAATCAGATAAGGCGCCTGAAACACAAAGCCGATGGAATCCCGGCGCAGTGCCCGCAGATCCCATATCTTCCACCCCCTGTCATAGATGATTTTGTCGCCCAGAATCATCCGTCCGGCAGTCGGTTCGATCACGGCGCCCAGGCATTTCAGCAGGGTGCTTTTGCCGGAGCCAGATGGCCCGATCAGCCCCACAACCTCACCCGGAGCCACTGTCATATCCACACCCTTCAGGGCATCGACTGCCGTATCTCCCTGGCCATACCGTTTGGTCAATTCTTCGATACGGATTCCTTTTTTGCCGAATTCAGCCACCAATTGCCTCCGCAGGGTCAACCTTCAGGGCTGCCCGAATGGCCAGAATGCTGGCAAGCATGCAGATCACCACCACCGCAACAAACCCGCGGGCCGCATCTCCGGGCAACAGCAGAACATATTTGGGAAAGATTGGCGCCCACAACGTCGCCGCAATCTTTCCGACCACAAATCCGATGACCCCCAGACCAATTGCCTGTTGAAGAATCATGCCGGCGATGGTCCGGTTTTTGGTACCGATCAGTTTTAACACGGCGATCTCCCGAATTTTTCCCAATGTCAGTGTATAAATGATAAATGCAACAATCGCCGCGCTGACAATGGACAGAATGACCAGAAACATGGCGATCTGACGGGCCGATGTGGCGATCAGCTTGCCCACCAGAATGTCTTCCATCTGGCTTCGGGTATAAACCTGAAGCCGCTTCCAGCGGCGAATCCAGTCCGCCGGCCCATCCGGGAGCGCACCGGGTTCCAGTTGCACCAGAATGGCATTGACAAACGGGTTGGCGCTTTGTGACGCAATGACCGCATCCAGAAGATCCGGAACCCCCGGACGATTGAATGCCGGATTGGCAGCGGTTCGCCGGCGCTGTGCCACGATGGTGTCATTATCCTTCAGAAACTGGGCTTCCCGGGCATCCTTCAATGGAATAAAAATCATGGGATCACCGCTGGATGAAACCATGCGCCGGGTCAGCCCGACAACGGTATAGGTATTTCGGCGGATTTGAATGCGCTCACCCAGACGAAGGCCTGCCGCCATGTCTGCCACGGCCTCGTAATGGCTCCGGGTAATGTGGCGACCCGCGATCAGATAACCGGGCTGTCCGGGTTCACCCGGCCCTCCGGGTACAACCCCGACAACCATTGCCCGAACATCCCGGTCTTTCAGGCGAACCTGCATGGTCAGATACGTGACATTGGACGCACGGGCCACTCCGGAGATGCCGAGAATACCCCGGTAAATATCATCATACAAACTGGATGGTTCGGCATAGGGGCCCAGCGTATCCTGCTGCACCACCCAGATATCCGCCCCGCTGTTGTCCAGAAGCACCTGGGCATCATCCACCATGCCCCGATAGATGCCGGCCATGGACAGGGTCACGCCGATCAGAAGTCCCAGGCCAACCCCGGTAAACACAAACTTTCCCCATGCATGCAGGATATCCCGCCCGGCCAGACTGATCATGATGTGACTCCGGGCAGGCGGTCCATGATTTTGAATCGGCTATTGGAATCGATTGATTGATGGCTGTAAACTACCACGCGGTCACCGGGTGACAGTCCATCCCGTATCTGGGTTTGTCCGTCCAGATCAGCCGCTCCGGTTTTGACCGGTGTAAACCGCAGGGTGTCGGCCTCGACCACCCAGACCCCGATATGGCCGTCAAAGCGCCTGATGCAGGCATTGGGAATCACCAGCATGGCCGGCAATTCCGGCAGCATCACCGTGACCGCTGCCAGTTCGCCAATGGACGGCAGCGGATCGGGAATGGCATCAAATGTCAGTTTGGCAAGCGTTTCCTCGGTCACCGCATCCGCCAGGGGTTCCACTCGCAGCACCTTACCGGAAATGGTCTGCTCCGGTCTTGACCGCAAAACAATATGGGCGGGCAGATCCGCCTGCAGCCCCGATACGGTCATCTGATCAAATCGGACATTGATCCATATACTTGAAGAATCAATCATCGCCACGACGGTCTGCCCGGCCACAACGGTTGTGTTGGCTTCGGCATCCCGCAAGGTGATCAGGCCATCGACCGGGGCAATCAGACGCAGATTGTCGCGCTGCTGAACGAGACTGTCGCGGTCGGCCCGGATGCGGGCCGTCTCCTGACGGGCTGCATTCAGACCGGCATGTGCGGCAAGCAGGCGGGTGTCGGCCACCTGGTATTCCAGACGTTTGATGTCAACGCTTTCTTCACTGACAGCATGCATCGATAAAAGCGGCTCGAATCGTTTCAACTGGGTTTGGGCAAACGCTTTGCGGACAGTGGCATCATGGACCTCTGCTTCGGCGGCCAGCACAAGGGTTTCGGCGCGTTTGATGGCGGCTTCCTGGGCCAGAATGCGACTGTCCAAATCCACCGGGTCCATTTCGCCCAGCACCTGTCCGGCCACAACCCGGTCTCCGACATGGACATTCACCTGCAACACCCGGCCGGGAACCGTTGGACCGATTTGATAGACATAGCGGGCCTCAACCGTCCCAATACCAAAAAGGGACGGCCGGATGGATCGGGTTTCCACAGAAATGACCGTAACCGGTATGGGGGACAGGGGGCCGGACCGGTTTGCAACATAGATAAACAGGGCAGCCAGGGGCACCAGTACCGCAATCAGTGTCAGGGTTCGTCGGTTTTTCAGCAAACGTTTCATGATTCGCTTTCAATGCTCGGGCGGTTGGCCGGCGGGTCAACCATGCATGTCGGGTGTATCGGGATGGATAGATGTAAAGTATATCGACAGGAATGGTTCATGTCTTTGCGCTGGCGCAAACAACGGGTCTTTTCTGGCAGACCAACAGGAAAGAAAACGAATTGGGGTACGATAATCGTCGTTACAATTATCAGCCGTTTTCAGAAAATACAACGAGTGAATGGGGGTTGGTGATGGTAATGCGTTCGCGTCCGGATTGAATCCAGCCCTTTTTTTCCCAGGTACTGAGAATCCGGCTGACTGTATAAAGGGTGGTACCCGAGTATTCGGCGATATCCTGACGGCTGAGGCAAAAATCGATCAAAATGCCCGTATCTGTTTTTTTACCGGCATGTTTCATGATGCGCAACAATGCTCGGGCAATGCGTTGTCCGGCCTGTTCCGAGCAGATTTCCATGTACCGGTTTTGTACCTCATCCAGGCGGTCAACCGCCATTTTGAGCATATTGACGGCCAGGTTCGGATATTGCAGCATCAGCGCAACAATGGTGTTTTTATTCCAGCCAACCACCTCGGAATCTTCGATGATTTCCGCCGTGACCGGGTAATCTGTTTCCTTGAAAACCGCTACGGCCGCTGCCAGTTCTCCGGGGCCGATATAGCGGAGGATGGTTTCTTTTCCCTGTTGATGCGTCTTGACCAGCTTCATGCGGCCCGTCAAAACAAAAAAACACTGGTCCGCCGGAAAACCCTGGCGAAACAGCACGTCACCGGCCCGGTACAGTTTTCTGGCGCCCCGATTCAGAATATCGGAAATCTGTTCAGCCGGTATTCCCGATACGATTTCGGATTGCGGAAAACTGCCGCCTATAGGTGTGGATGTCGTCATGCAGGGGATGGATGCCGGTTTCAGTCGAATTATTCGATTGAATTATCCGTTTTCTCCTGTTACACATATCTGAAAAAGCTGGTGGGCACAGTTTCGGGCACAACCGCAAAAAATGATAAAAAAGAGACCCGCCATTAATGGCTAAATCTCTGATTTTAATTGGTACCTGGGACGAGAATCGAACTCGTACAGACTTGCGTCCGAGGGATTTTAAG
>DFZE01000280.1:24116-24380 GCA_002382065.1 Desulfobacteraceae bacterium UBA4064 | reverse complement strand
ATTCCCGCAGATTGTGACCATAATCCGACCGGAAGTATTTGTTGGATGTGATAAACGTCAGAATGCCTTTTGGATTCAACAGATTGACTCCGCGCTCAAAAAAATACACATACAAATCGCATGTGCCGGTATAGCAGGATTTATACTGCTCTTTCAGGGTAGGTGTAGGAATTCAATTTAAATGGCCTTCTATTTTCTGATTATAAGGAATTATTTTTTTTGACACACGCCCCACCCCCGGGGTTGAAGGGAAAGGAGACACGG
>DFZE01000280.1:3574-23926 GCA_002382065.1 Desulfobacteraceae bacterium UBA4064 | reverse complement strand
GTATTCGAATCGAAAAGATTTTCCGGAATCAGGTTTTTTTTCTTTGATAAACCAGATAAATATCAGCCGGGTCAGGAGACGGATGACGCTGATGGCCGTATGGCTTTTGTCATCGGTCTCTTCGGTATCCGGTTTGGGAAAACGGACAATTCGGACCGCCCATAAATACCAGTTGAACAAATCCCGGTAAAACCGTTCGTTCAGCAGTTGAATGCTCAGGGTCTTCTGCCAGGCCAGATGCAGTGTGACAAAATTGGTAAATTTGTGAACCCGCTGCAGCTCGGGAAAGGACAGATCAAACAGAATGTCGATATGGGCGCGATGCGGCTTTTGAATGGAGATGTCCTTGATGAGCGTGACCTTTTCCAGAACATCTTTGCTGTCATCTGTTTTATTCAGCCGTCGGTTGATGATCGACAGAGTCAGTGACGACCCGTGTTTGAACAGGATCATGACCGGCATGGGAAAGAGGCGGTTCACCTCGCGGGTGATTTGGGTCAACACCGACCGGTTGGGGGCCGGGGGCAATTCGATGACAAAAAACAGGTAGGCTTCCATGACGGTCTGATCCACCCGGCCGGTATCGAACAGGGGGACCTGGCTTTTCATTTCGGACAAACTGAGCTGAAACAGCAGATCCACATACAGCCAGTCCGAGACCCGCGCCCGGTCTTCGGAAAACCGCGCCCGATCACGGATGAAATATTCCCGGAACTCCGCATACTCCGGACGGGTCAGATGGTCACGTCGATCCGTGTTGTAGCCCAGGGTTTCAAACAGGTTGAGGGCGTTTTGGGTCAGATTGCCGGTTTCGAAATGCTGAAGGGCAGAGACGATGGTATGACGGGTCAAGGGACTTGACATGGGATTATTCCGTTTCCAATTCAAGGGATGCCATATCCAGTAATTTGGAGCCTTGAAATATCCTTAAAATGTAAACAGTCTTTCCGTCAACCCGATATATAATTCTGTATTTTTTATGGATCAGTTGACGATACCGGGTTGTTTGGAGGTATTCAGACTCTGGAATGACATGGCCTCTTTCCGGAAGATATTCCAGAGAGTATAACTTTTCTTCCAGTTGATCCAAAAATCTGCCTGCATTTCCGATACTATCCATCGCGATATAATCCCAAATGGCAACCATGTCCTTTTGAGCTGTTTCTGTTATCACGACGTCATATAATTTTATCACAACGAAATTTCCTGAAGAATTCTCGAACGGGAAGGACCTTGTTTTCAGCAATATCGCGTTCTGATTTCAATAAAAGTTTTGCCATTGCCAGTGCATTCAGGACTTTTTGATATTCATCAGCATCCATGAGCACAGCTTCCGGCTTGCCGTCAATCGTCAAAAAGACAGGTTGATGCGTCTGTTGAACCTGTTGAATCATATCGATCGTACCTGAATGATAATCGGCTGACAGACATTTTGTTTCAATCATGGTCGCTGGTAGTGTCATTTTTTCCTCCTATAACCAATGTCTGAATGAAAAACACTTAACTATCTATACTAACACAACTTTGGTTCTTCCGAGGTCAACAATGGTGAAGCCATCCGGGGTCGCAGTCGACGGAAAAGCCAAAGTTGTTCGAGTATATTAATAAATCTAATAATTGTCTATTTTCGCTGGTTACCAATCTGGAGATTGGTATCCGGAAGCACAATCATTCCAGTTCCTCCCGAACCTCATAACTGCCCTCATCCTCTCTGACAAGCGATTCACCAGCCCATGCCCCTGCAAATTTCTCCAGGGAAAAATATTCCTTCTGCCGATTTACACAAGACATTTCATCACGATCGAGAGGCAACAGAATCATTTTCACCATGCGATTTTTCAGGCTTTGCAGTATATTTACAATGCCTTCCAGCAAATCACTTTGTATCGGCTGACGAACAAATTCCGTATGAAAGAACGATTTTTCACTTATTCCAGATTGTGTTGCCATGTAAAAACCCCACTTCATGCTATTTCAGTTATAACGAATTTTTTCATAATGATACCGATGCTTACGCGGCCCTTGTAAACGGTTCTATTTCCGCTTTCAGTTTGTCTTCAATGGCATCCCGCACAATCTCAAGATCATACCTGGCTTGCAGATTAATCCACAATTGTGGCGTTGTGCCAAAATATCGCCCCAGACGAAGCGCCGTATCTGCCGATACTCCCCGCTTCTCAAGAACAATCTCGTTAATGCGCCTTGCCGGGACATGAACATCCTTGGCCAGACGATACTGACTGATTCCCATCGGTATTAAAAATTCCTCACGCAAAATCTCGCCTGGATGAATTGGTGGAAAATCTCTTTTTGTCATAATGGTTCTCCTTAATGGTAGTCCACTATCTCGACATCATCGGCACGATCTTCCCGCCAAACAAAACAAATTCGCCATTGTTTGTTAAGACGGATGCTATACTGCCCGGCACAGTTGCCTGTTAAATGTTCCAGCCAGTTACCCGGGACACCAAATCCCCAAGTTCCCCGGCGCTATCCAGATAGGCCGGCTTGCGGGCGGCAATTCTCTGGATGGACTGTGGCAATCGGGATGAAAACCTGCCGTTGAATATTTTTTCAGTTTCTTTGCACTTGAAAGAATGGATCATGACTGGCTATTAATCCAAGCCGTTAATCAGGTCAAGAGTTTCTGACTCCTGAATACCTGAGTAGTTAAAAAATATGCATCATGATGAAACCGGACAATCATTTGATCACCAGCCAGGTCACCAGCTCGAAGCTGTCCAGTTTGTAACCCTGTTTCGGGGTCGGTATCAGGAGCGCCCCCCGGTCCGAAGTGAGTTTTTGCGCCCCCTTCCGCCTGAATGTGTGAATAATTTCATCCACCGCCCGTTTCAACAGCGTCACCTGGGCATCCATGTCCCGACCGTTTCGGGTTTCCTGATTGAACAGATCGCAGCAGGATTCATATGGGGTTTTGCGGCCCTGGCACATCAGCCGGAATATTTCCAGAATCTGTCTGGCTTGAACATAATTGAATCGAACAGTTCCATCACTTCGAATATACACCAGAAAATAGGGATTCAGGGGATTGACGGCCTTGTTGCCATCAGGTGAATCTTTCTGTCTCAGGCAGAATATCACGCCGGGCTTGATGATGTCCTTTTCGATTTCGGTCAGCCGATTAACGGCCGGCATTCCGGCATGAGGCCCGGATGGAGACGGCACGACCGCATACAGACCGAACGGTGCGTTTGCCAAACGGGTCCGGTTGGCTTCGATATAGTTGATCAGCTCGATCCGGAAATCATCCAGCGTGAAATCGGTCAGTTGAATGGTGGTGTTTCTGCTTCCCAACCGGTCGATCCGACCGAACCGCTGAATGATCCGGACCGGATTCCAGTGGATGTCGTAGTTGATGAGATAATCGCAGTCCTGAAGATTCTGGCCTTCGCTGATGCAGTCGGTGGCGATCAGCACATCGATTTCTTCGGCCTGCCCGACCCGTGTCATTTGGGCGCGATTTTTGGAGATGGGGGAAAAATTGACCAGAATGCTGTCATAATCATTTTTACCCAGTGTGGTCGTCGTATGGCTGCCGGATATCAGGGCCACATGCAGGCCCAATTCCATTTGGCAGAAATCCAGAAGATGGTTATACAGATAGCACGCTGTATCGGCAAAGGCGGTGAACACCAGGACTTTTTTGTTGTTGCCGTTGAATGGCCGGTGAATTTTGGACGTGATCAGCGTCTTGAGCTTTGCCAGTTTGGCATCCCGTTCCGGGGTTACCGCTGCCGCATTGTTCAACAGATCGATCAGGGCTTCCTTGTCGTTTCGCAGATCCTGACGCCAGCGGGCCAGATCGATGTCCGCCAGATCGAATTTCAGTTTTTTGCCCACCTGCCACAGATCCACATCTTCGCCATTCTCCTCCAGCTCGGTCACGTCCGGCTCCAGACTGTCCAGCGATTCGTCCTGCGAAGGTTTTGGGGACTCGAGAAAATCGTCGATTCGGGATTCCAGACGTTCGATTTTGCCGATGGTCCGGTCCAGGGAGATTTCAAAGGATTCGATGGAACTTTCCAGCCGTTTGAGAAAATTGACCTTCATCATGCCGATGAGAAAATTTTCCCGATCGGCCTGGCGGAAGGTCAGCACATGGGTTCGGGACAGGGCTTCGTATTTCTGCTGTTTATCGGGCCTTACATAGGCCGACGGGTTGAACACCGACAGCTTGTATTCCAGTATCTGGCGGTTGATGCGGTCATAAGACGGAAACCGGTTGTTCAGATCGATGTCGGGATACACCGAATGGGGCCGGCTTCTTTCCGGAAATGGTCCGATGGCATGGATGTCATAAAACGTTTTGATATGTTTTCTGGACCGGGCAATGGTCAGCTCGTCCAGGAGTTTGAAAAATGATGAATCCAGCCGTTCCAGAAGTTTTTTCATGTTCCGGCCGGGATTTTTTTTGGGATCGGCCCAGGTGGTGAACTGGGTTTGCGCATTTTTCAGGGTCTGCCCGATGTCCCGGATACCGCAGCTTGAAAACAGGGCGTCATCCCGGCCTTCGGTGATCAGGGCGATCTGGTTGCGCAAATCCCGCAGGCTGTTGTTGACCGGTGTGGCAGACAGCAAGAGAACCCGGGTTTTGGAGCCGGATTTGATGATTTTTTCCATCAGCCACCTGGCCAGGTTCATTTTGACTGTGCCGTCTTCGCGGGTCCGTTCAACCGGATTACCCCGGAAATTGTGGGATTCGTCGATCACCACCAGATCAAACGCGCCCCAGTTGAAATGATCCAGATCAATGCCGTTGGCATCGGACCGCCCCGAAGTCCGTGCCATATCCGTGTGATACATAACCGTATAATTGAATCGGTCTTTTTTGCATGGATTCAGGGCGTGATTCTGGCCGGCCTGATAAATGGTCCAGTTCCCGGTCAGTTTTTTGGGGCAGATCACCAGAACCCGCTGGTTCAACAGCTCGAAATATTTGATAACGGCCAGGGCCTCAAAGGTTTTACCCAGCCCCACGCTGTCGGCGATGATGCAGCCGTTGTGCCGGATGATTTTGTTGATGGCCCCTTTGACCCCGTCTTTCTGAAAATCATACAGACGGTTCCAGATTTCCGTGTCAAAAAAACCGGTTCGCTCTTCCAGAAGGCCGCCGGTCTGCTGATCGGTCACAAAGGTTTCAAACAGATGAAACAGGGTTTTGAAATAGATGAATTCCGGCTCGTTTTCCAGATACAGTTGTTCCAGATACATCAGTACCCGGTCCCTGACATCCTCGACCAGGCCGCTCCGGTCATTCCAGATGGCATCGAACCAGTCTTTCATATCCCGTCTGTCCCGGTCGCTGTCGATGATCAGATTCAGTTCGATGTTCCGGGCCCCGGCCAGACCCAGTCCGTTGACCGTGAAATTGGAACTGCCGGCAATGGCCTTTTCGATGCCGCTTTCCTGATGGATGTGAACCATTTTTCCATGCAGAAAATTGGGTTTGACCATGGACCGGATTTCGGCTTTGGCCTTGAGCCATTCGGCACAATCCCTGGCCACGGCCCGCTGGGACAACCGGGTGTCGGGCAGAACGATCAGGGTATCATCTTCGATCTGGAAACTGCGCAGATCGTTCTTGTCCGGATCGATGGACTGGATGAATGTGGGCTCTCCGAACAGAAACCGCAGGCGGGTAATGGAATCCAGGCTGGACTTCAGATGATGGTAGGCGTAAATGGTGAAATAGGCGGAAACGATGGAAATATCGGCGTTTGGCGTGATGTTCTGCCTGAGGAATTCACCGACGGAGCCGTGTGAATGGTTGTCCCGAATGACCGAGGTACTCACGGTCGGTCGCCTCCATTATGTACAGGGGACAGGAATCAGGATGAAGGGTGCAAGGTGCGGGAGGCAGGATTCAAATTTTTCATAGACCACCGTCCTCTGACCTTTCATCCTTCATCCTTCAAACTTCTAACTTCCCTACCACCCCCACGTCAGATAATCATGGATGGAGTTGGCGGCTTTTCGGCCCGCGCCCATGGCCAGAATGACCGTGGCAGACCCGGTGACAATGTCACCACCGGCCCATACGCCTTTTTTACTGGTTTTTCCGGATTCCGGATCGGTAACGATATAGCCCCATTTATTCAGACTCAATCCTTCGGTGGACTGGGTCAGAAGCGGATTGGCCCCTGCCCCGACCGCCACAATTGCCAGATCGCAGTCCATGATGAATTCTGATCCCTTGATCGCAATCGGACGACGTCTGCCGGATGCATCCGGTTCACCCAGCTCCATCTTCAGACACTCCATGCCAGTCAATCGGCCCGCATCATTTCCCATAAACCGGGTCGGGTTGGTCAACAGATGGAATTCGATACCCTCTTCTTCCGCATGATGGATTTCCGCTTTTCTGGCCGGCATTTCCTCGCGGGACCGCCGATAGACAACCCGAACCCGATCCGCCCCCAGCCGCATGGCGGTTCGGGCAGAATCCATGGCCACATTTCCGGCGCCCAGAACCACGACATCTTTTGCCTTTGGAATCGGGGTGTCATATTCGGGATAGCGGTAGGCCTTCATCAGATTGGTGCGGGTCAGGTATTCATTGGCGGACAGAATGCCGATCAGGTTTTCGCCGGGAACATTCAGAAACTTTGGAAGACCCGCGCCAACTCCCAGATAAATGGCTTCATAACCCTCTTCAAACAGCTCATCCAGGGATACGGTTCGTCCCACAACCGCATTGCATTCCAGCTTGACGCCCTGTTTTTCCAGAAACGCCACTTCAGAAAACACAATTTCCTTGGGCAGTCTGAATTCCGGAATACCATAAACCAGAACTCCGCCGGGTTTGTGAAAGGCTTCCAGAACCGTAACCTCATGACCTTTGCGAATCAGATCTCCGGCAACTGTCAGACCGGAAGGGCCGGAGCCGACAACCGCGATCTTTTTGCCGGTGGGTGCTTCGCGCGGCGGAAGAACGCCGGTGCCATTCTGACGTTCGTAATCTGCTGCAAACCGCTCCAGATTGCCGATTGCCACGGGTTCGCCTTTTTTGCCGACGATGCAGTTGCCTTCACACTGGACTTCCTGGGGGCATACCCTGCCGCAAACTGCCGGAAGCGCATTTTTGGTCCACAGATTGCGGATGGCGCCGGTCATGTCACCCTTGAGGATCAGACTGATAAAGCCGGGAATGTCAACGCTGACCGGACACCCTTCCACACAGCCGGGTTTTTTGCACTGAAGGCAGCGGCTGGCCTCTTCCATTGCCATCTGAACCGTGTAGCCTGTGGGCACCTCTTCAAAATTTCGTCTTCGAATTTCAGGTTTCTGTTCCGGCATTTTTTGCCGGGAAACAGTTTTTTTTGAATCTTTTTCTGCCATGTTTTCCTCCAAAAACGGATATATTCAGCAGGCGTTATGGCGCCCGCATGGATTGGTTTCAGTTGAGATCACATCAGGCCTGCTGAAGTGTGCAGAAATCGTTGTAGCATTTTTTTTCATCTTCGCAGTACGCCTGAAGTCTGCGTGTCAGTTCGTCATAATCCACCAGATGGCCATCAAATTCCGGACCATCGACACAGGCAAACTTGGTTTCGCCGCCAACGCTTACCCGGCATCCACCGCACATCCCGGTCCCATCCACCATGATGGGATTGAGGCTGACCATCGTGGGGACGTTGAACTCCTTGGTGATTTTGGATACGAACTTCATCATGGGAACCGGTCCAATGGCAACCACCTGCTTGATATCTCCGGCCTGCAGAACGGTTTTCAACACTTCGGTCACAAATCCATGGTGTCCATAGGATCCGTCATCGGTACAGATATGAAGCTCATCGGTGATGGCCTTCATCTCATCCTCAAGAATCAGGATGTCCTTGCTGCGGGCGCCAACGATACCAATCACGTAGTTGCCGATGTTTTTCAGGCCACGCGTAATGGGATACAGTACAGCGGTTCCGGTTCCACCACCCACACAGACGACTTTTCCCATTTTTTCCAGATGGGTGGGCTTGCCCAGTGGTCCGATGATATCCTGGTAGCTGTCTCCGATGTTGAGCGTCTTGAACAACGCCGTACTTTTTCCGACCACCATGTAAATGATTGTGATGGTTCCTTTGTCCGGATTGGTGTCTGCCATGGTCAGGGGAATCCGTTCTCCGGTCTCCGCGGCCTTCAGAATGACAAACTGTCCGGGTTTGGCTTTTTTGGCGATGAGCGGCGCCTCGATTTCATTCATGACGATTGTTCCGCCGGCCATTTCTTTCCGATTGACAATTTTAAACATTACAAACCTCCAGAAAAAAAGTTATTCTATATGTATCTGCATGTACTTGCAGATTGGGGCCATTTTGGATTACATACAAAAACAGGATGACTGAACCACATTCAATTAACCGCGGCAAAAAACAGGCAACGCAATGGGGTAAAATTTTTATCGCTTTTCAGATAATTATTTTGGGAAGACAGCGGGGATGGGATAGGCCATCTCCGACCGATAATGCACCCATAATCTTTATCTGGAAAGCGATATTTATCTTTGGTGTTCCTGGTACTCTTTTCGTGTATGCTAAAAATATACACTACAAATTTTATGATGTAAATTTTAATCGAATTTTATTGTTCATCATATTCACACTTCGAAATCAATATAAAAATGATCATATAATCAAAGTTTTTATTAAGGGGCTATCCATTTCGCTGGCCTTAAAATTTAAGGGGCCATGAGTCAGCCAAAAACATTTCCAGAAGGCGGAATGTTATTTTACCGCCTTTTACAGCAAGCTGTCGAGATCCTCTTTCTNNTCCGCGGTGAACACGACTTAGGCCAGCGACATGGATAGCCCCTTTTTATTATTTATAAGGTTTAAAGAGAAATAATGGAAAAAGAACGGCCGATTGTTTCGGAATGATATACTGTGATCGGTCACAATCTGCAATTTGATAACCTTCACCCCGGCCCTCTCCCGATGGGAGAGGGGGCCGAAGGATAAACCATGAAACTTTTCGACAGCCACTGTCATCTGGATGATCCGGTCTATGATGATATCGATTCCGTGATTCAAAAAGCCGCTCAATCCGATGTTCATGCCATGATGATTGCCGGAATCAACCTGACAACATCACTCAAAGCCGTGTCCCTTTCCACTGCCCATCCGGAGATTTTTGCATCTGTCGGATTTCATCCCCATGATGCCTCGTCATGCAATGAATCTGCACTCCGGGAGCTGATCGATCTGACAAAAAATCCGCGGGTCCGGGCATGGGGGGAAATCGGGCTTGATTTCAACCGTATGTATTCTCCCCGGGATGATCAGGAAAAATGGCTCATTCGCCAGATTGAAATTGCCGATGCGCATTTACTTCCCATTATTTTTCATGAACGCGAAACAGAAGGCCGTTTGATCGAAATATTAAAAATTCATCATCGACAGCCTGGAAACGGGGTCATACATTGTTTCAGTGGAAACCGGCAAGAGCTTCTTACCTACCTGGGTATGGGCTATCGGATCGGCATTACCGGCATTCTTACCCTGCAAGGCAGGGGGAAAGCGTTGCGCAGCCTGGCGCGACTGATTCCAATCGATCGGCTGCTGATTGAAACCGATGCCCCTTATCTGACCCCGTCACCGGAAAAAAACCATCATCGGCGCAATGAACCGGCATTTGTCCGGTCTGTTTTGTTCAAGCTGGCCGAGATTCGGGATGAAGTTCCGGAATCTCTGGCAAACGCCATATGGGACAATACATGCAGACTGTACCGGATTTCTGGTGAAGGGTTGAAGACTGAAGGGTGAATATGACATATGCTTTTGCAACCCTCTCTGAAAAAGGGGGAAGAAATACAAACCAGGATTATTCGGGATCTCTGATATTGAATGGTATGGGATGCTGGGCAATTGCAGACGGTCTGGGCGGTCATCGTGGTGGTGAAATCGCGTCACGTCTGGCAGTCGAACAGATCATTGACTCATTTGCCAGATTGCCCGGGGATTCGCCAATGGGCCTGATGACTCACCTTCAGTCAGCTCAAAACGCCATCATTTCCTGGCAGGAAAAGGATAGATCTGTTCATGCGATGTACACCACCATTCTGGTGCTGATAACCGGTCCGGGAAAAGCCATATGGGCGCATATCGGGGATTCCCGATTATATCACTTCAGAAACGGGCATATCCGATTTCAGACAAAAGATCACAGCATACCACAGATTCTGGTCGAAACCGGCCACATTCACACAAAAGATATCCGGTTTCATGAGGACAGAAACCGCCTGCTCCGTGTTTTGGGAAAGGCAGACAGCTTTCGGCCGGTCATCGAGCAGAGTCCCCATGATATTCAGCCCGGCGATTCATTTCTGTTGTGTACCGACGGTTTCTGGGAACATGTTATGGAATTTGAAATGTCTGCGGATCGTATTGAATCGGCTTCTCCGGAGGAATGGCTGCATCGCATGAAAGATAGAATCCTGAAACGGGGGGGAAATTATCATGACAATTATTCCGCTGTTGCGATTTTTGTCACCGGCGCACAAGGTTTACCGTGAAAATGGCATGGTGTCAGGGAGCCGCAAAAAGCCGCGGCGCCCTGACCTACCCGCTCGGATGCGATGCTTCCCTCTGTTCGTAGTGTGCCCGTGAGGGCATTTTATAAACGCCTGACGGCGTCACTACAAACAGGCCTGAACCATCATCATCGCCTGATTTTTATATCCGGGGGTGAACCATCCCAAATGATTCATGATCGTTTACCGTGAAAATACATTCAGTATTGAGATATGAGTAGTGCGTATTGAGAAACCGCCTGACCGTCCAACGGCTGCTCTGCCGAAATACCGGTTGCCGCACCTTCAGCCTTTTTCATCAATGAACCTCTCTTACGCAAAGATATCCCCCTGTTCAGAATTGGAATTGTTGATATGATATTAAATATATACTCTTGACAAACAGAAACCTGACATTTAATGTAGATGATAATGATTCCTATAATGGAGCTCGCCAGTCTGATCTTCATTACGGATTGAATCAGTCCATATTCATGAACCATTCAAAATTCAGGGGGATAATATTAATGGAAACCAAAAAAGCGGATGTCGATAAGCGAATCAATCCAAAAGATGTAACCATCTGTGAAGCCACGGCACAGATGCTGGCAAAAGCCCAGCGGGATGGTGTTGAAACTGCATTTGACCGGGCGGCAAGCATGAAGGCCTGCCCCATTGGTGCGGATTCGGCCTGCTGCAAACATTGTTCGATGGGGCCGTGCAGACTGAATTCCAAAGATCCCTATGGGAAAGTTGGGGTATGCGGTGCAGACATCGATACGATTCAGGCCCGTAATTTTTCACGCATGGTGGCCAGCGGGGCTGCTGCACATACCGATCATGGTATGTCCATGCTGGATTTGTTTCGTGAAGTGGTCAATGGCCATATTACCGACTACAAAATCAAGGACACCATCAAACTGGAAAACGTTGCCAAATCCATCGGCATCGAAACTGAGGGAAAAACAGTTTCCGAAATTGCATTGGAACTTTATGCGGAACTGGAAAAAACATATATTCAGATTGAAGGCGAAATTCCTTTCATGAAACGGGTTCCACCCAAAACCCTGGAAACCTGGCGGAAACTGGGCGTTGTACCTCGCGGGGCCATGCGTGAAATAATGGAAATGATGCACCGTACCCACATGGGAGTTGACCAGCACTACGAAAACCTGGCCCAGCAGTTCACCCGAACCGCCATTTCCGATGGTTGGGGTGGATCGATGGTTGCAACCGAAATATCCGATATTCTCTTTGGCACGCCATCGCCGGTTTGTGTCGAGGTGAACATGGGCGTATTGAAAGAGAATCAGGTCAACATTATCATTCACGGACACGAGCCCAATCTTTTCGAATCCATGCTTGAATCTGTCAATGAACCGACACTGCTTCAAGCTGCCAAAGACGCCGGCGCCGCAGGTATCAATCTGGTGGGCATGTGCTGTTCCGGCGCCGAAATGCTTGTGCGTCATGGCATTCCGCATGCAGGCAACTTCATGTCAACCGAAGCGGTTCTGGTTACGGGTGCCGTCGATGCCTTGGGTGTCGATGTACAGTGTATCAAACAGGGTCTGGCAAAGGTCGCCGAATGCTATGGAACACCCATGTTCACCACCAACCCCCGATGCCGGATAGAAGGCGCGCAACATATTGCATTTGATGATCACCATCCCAAAGAATGCACGGATGAAATTGTCATCAAGGCCATCACCCGTTTCAAAAACCGGTCCCGGCCGATTGAAATTCCCAAGAATGTAAATGTCGGCGTTCATGGGTTTTCCCATGAATACATCAGCTATATGCTTGGCGGCAGTTTCCGGGGAAGCTATGCTCCACTGAATGAAAACATTATCAATGGCCGAATCCGTGGCGTGGCGGGGGTTGTGGGATGTACCAATCCCAGGGTCAAACAGGATTGGGTCCATGTCGAACTGGTCAAGGAACTGATCAAAAACGATGTGCTGGTCCTTCAGACCGGATGTTCCCAGATTGCCCTGGCCAAAGCCGGGCTGACCGTGCCGGAAGCAGCCGTTCTGGCAGGCCACGGACTGCGCGAGGTTTGCGAAACCGTTGGCATGCCGCCGGTTCTGGGTCTTGGATCATGTGTGGATAACAGCCGAATCCTTGTAGCCGTTGCAGAAATGGTCAGAGAAGGCGGACTGGGTGACACCCTTGCCGGTCTTCCGGTTGTCGGTGCTGCTCCGGAATGGATGAGTGAAAAAGCCATTTCCATCGGCCAGTATTTTGTGGCATCGGGTGTTTATACGGTTTTTGGTGTAACCTTCCCGGTTGTTGAAAAAACAAGATTCCATGACCTGTTGTTTAATGGCATGGAGAAACAGGGAATGGGTAAATGGGGATTTACAGCCGACCCGTATGAAATGGCCCGGTTGATGATCGATCACATTGACAAAAAACGCAAGGCCCTTGGCATAGACAAAGCCAGGGAACGAACCCTGTTTGACATGGCAGATCGCCGGATTATGGAAGCGGCCTGATCAGATTGATCAGAATGACCAGATTGACCATTAATTGGAAGTAACCGGCATAGGGCGGCATATTCATGCCGTCCTATGTTTTTCAACCCGTTTCCGCCACCCTGCCCTACCCCTTCTTTATTGCCCCCCCATCTTCCCGGCCAGGCGTATCAGCCGCTCTTCACATTTTTTCGCAATCAGCGCATGATCGAGCGGCGGTGAAAGCGCGTCCGCTTTCAGGTCATTCAGCGCAGCCAGGATACGGCCAGTCGAAAACGTCCCGAACAATCGATTCAGGCAGATATCCAGATCGTTCGGATTGCCGGACCGGGCCAATATCTCGATCAGCCCGAAGTGTACCCATATATCGTTTGGCGCCAGCCGCATTGCCTTTTTGACAAACTGTTCGGATATCGCATATTTTTCCTCACGGCTGAGGGCCAGTCCTATATAAAACAGGCTGTTGACATGAAACGGGTTGTGTTTCAGCACCTTGCGAAAGATTGTCGAAGCCGCCTCTTCTGGATGATATTTTAAACGGATAAATCCCTTCAGGCACAGATATTCAGAATGGTTCGGGTGCGCCTCCAGCAGTCTGCCAGCAACCTGCAGGGCCATGTTGGAATTGCCAGAACCGAGATATGCAACAGCCAGATTGAAATTGGTGGTCGAATCGGATGGATCGATGGATCGTGCAGCCTGGTACAGTTGAATGGCCTTCTCATAATTTTTTTTCTTTGAATACAGATTTCCCATATTGTTGTATGTAAACGCCCGGTGCTCCAAAACCAGATCTTTTCCCTGCAACGCCATCTCATAAAGCTGCATGGCCTTGTCCGGCATGCCGATTTTTTCATAATGATCCGCTGCCAGATTATGGTAGGAACGTCCCATGCCAGGCGCTTTGGCAATGGCGTCTTCCCAGAATGTTTTTTCAGTCTGATACACCATGTTCCGGGTGGTTGCGCCAATCCCCATTGCCATAATCAATGCGGCAACAGACAGACTGATGACCGGTTTTAAAATGGATGATCGCCCGTCAGTATACTGGAGAAGCCTGAAAATCCCCGTCGAGACCGGAAAAAACAGAAAGGCCGATGGCAGGTAATTGCGATGCTCATATACAAGCTCAAGCGGCACGATGCCGGATTCGATACCATGCATCACAAAATAGAACAAAATGGAAAAAGACCATGGGGTCCATCGCTTCCATTTCCAGAGCGCTGTGCCAACCAGTGAAAAAATCAGCAGCATGGCAGCCAGCGTTGTCACCGGGTCAACAATGGATCGGGATATGGCCACATCATGCATAAACGACAACCGGCCTTCGACCGGATAGACAATCTGCCCCAAATACATCACCAGTACCCGAAACTGGGTCAACACCCGCTCCCACATGGTAAATGGCCGCCTGGCATAGCCATCCAGAATGGAAAGCGGATTGCCGTTCAGAAAAAACCAGGCGCATATCCATACTGCGGAACACACCAATGCCAGAAAAAACCAGAACCGGATTCGGCTGGTTTGTTCCGGCCTGGTCTGAAAAAACATAATTTCAATCAATAGAAGCCCGGCCGGAAGAATGGCGCCGTTTTCCTTTGACCCGACCGCCAGCACAAAACTGAGGATGCATAAACCCAAAAACACCATTTTTCGGGATATGGATGTTGCGATTCTGGCCCGGATATACGCATAGATACTGATTAGACAGAACAGGGCAGCCAGGGATGTCATTCGCTGAACAATATAGGTGACCGCCTGGGTCTGAATGGGATGGACGGCCCACAGCACAGCACTTAACAGCGCGATGGATTCTGCGTGGTCGTCATATCGGCTGAAACCCGGCGCGCAGGCGCGTTTCAGCAGCAGCAGAATAATGGCATATATCAGCAGCGCATTCATGCCATGTATGATGATATTGACCACATGATAGCCAAACACCCGGTCCTGGCCCCAAAACCAGTTGAGCCCGAATGTCAGACCGGCAACCGGCCTGTACAGATCGCCATCTGCCCGGGGATTGCCGAGCGTGGGCGTATAAAACGTCTGAAGAATGGATTGGGGATACAGGTCGGAAAGATGCAGGCGGGTGTTCCAGACAATATTGGGATAGTCGTCAAAATGCCACGAGCCATCGGTCGAATTGGCATAAACGATGCCGACAATCAGAATGATCAGCCAGAATGCCGTGTGATTGTGGCGGGTGTGGTCTTCGGTCGGTTCCAGTTTCAGCACTTTGATCATTCTACTCGATCCGTATCAGGCTGTTTCGGCTGGAGTCAGATATCTCTCCAATGCATCAACAACAATTGTGTTGAGATTTTTTTTCTGATCTTTGGCCGCAAGTGCGGCCCTGCGATGTAGGTCAGGTCCGATACGCACATTGAAGCTTCCCTTGAAAGGCATATCCGGTTCTTTTTTTAAATCACTGCAAAGATGCAGATAATCATCAACGGCTTCTTCAAAAGCGGCTCTGAGAGTGTTGACGTCCGTTCCTTCATAGCTGACAAGACTTCTTATAAATTCGATCTTGCCATGAAACACCCTGTCTTCACCATTGTAATGAACAGAGCCACAATATCCTTTATATGTCATAATATCCTTATAAATCAAACAGGCTGTGAAGAAAAGTTTTAACTTGGTTAAAACAGGCGTGGTTAAAATCCCAATAGCCTTTCTGCGCACCTAATCCCAAAGAATTGACAATCGGTGCTCTGGAAGCAAGATATGCCTGAACCTTTGCCTTCGAGAAATTGAATATGACTTTTTCTGTCTGATCCATATTCGACTCAAAGCAGCTAATGTACTGGTCAATGCAGCTTTCAATATTCTGATCTTTCAGGGTTTCCAGGCAAAGGTTTTCCAACATTCCTGCGCCCTGATTGTCGGGCATAATGAAAATACTAATTTTGGGTGGACCGGCCACGCAACCATTGACCGTATTTGGAACTGGCAACCTGTTTTTATTCAGCATATCGCAAAAACCTTTAAAAGTATTTTCAGCTTTGTTTGCTTCTGCATCCCGCACGAAACCGATGACCTTTACATTGTCAAAATCCTCTAAATTTCTTAGAGCCCTGAGTTCTGTCGGAAATTTATCTTTACCCCCAATATCAATTATCTGAACGTCTAAAATTTTTTCACATTCGATGAATTTCTTAAAAAAATTGACTTCATCCTTCCCCTCAACTGCCAGCAGCCTGTCTGATGTGATCCGAAATTTTTTCTCCATTACCGAACCTCAAACTCTTTCTCAATACCAGTTCTCAGAACTTCATGATCAGAAGCAAGTGCTGTATGTTTTCCGTTTTTTTTGTTAATTCGATAAAAACATAAGTCATCGAATTCAGTTTTAGCGAAAGATTCAATACATTCATACGAATGGGTTGTGGCGAAAATTTGCGTGTCAAACTCCTGCGCGGCTTTAAAAACCGCTTTCCACAGGGTTGTCAGAGAAGTGTAATGCAACCCGTTTTCAATTTCGTCAATCAACAACACGCCGTTTTTTGTGTCGGATATGGCGGCAAGAATCGACAATATCCGACGGACGCCATCTCCCATGATGTTAATAGGCACAAGCTTACTTAGCCCGATGTCCACATAAATCATCTTGTTGGCTCCCATGCGAATGTCAGAGATGTCTGGCGCAATTTCTTGTAAAACCGAAATCAGTTTTTTCAAATTTTTGTTCACCAGCAGATGTCCGAGTCTCACGTCCAAATCCTGCATGATAGTTTTGGGATTCAGAAAAACACATCGCAGATGTTCTTTGTAATCTTTTGCCAAATGGATCATATGCTCTTTGATACGAAATTCAGCATGCCATGTTTTGCTATTGTCGCAACTGAAATCGGATTTTAACCCCTCGATCGTTTGAAACGTAGCCGTGGATCCGCTGAGTTCCAAATTGGTCGGCTTTTTGGGATCACTGTTAACCTTTTTCAATGTCTGTTCACCGGAAGATATATAATCACCATAAACTGGCGTTATTTTTAAGGCTCGTTTTTTATCTTTAGCTCCTTGAACATTTGCTGAAATATCCGGTATGTTTCTAATGTCCAGATTATAAAAAGAATGGCTGAAATCATCATCATCCGCAAAAATCATGTCTCTGAAAATATGTATATTCATAATTAGTTGCGGGTTGGACATGCCGGAAAGCAGAAACAGTGCCTCCAAGATGGATGTTTTGCCGCAGTTATTTCGTCCTGCCAGCAGATTCACCCGTTTGCAACCATTCATTTCCAATGAGAGGATACCCCTGAAATTTTTGATGAAAATGTCTTTATATTGCATTGTTGTTCCCCTAACGAAGCTAATTTATCTCGACTTTTGCCAATTTGAAAATATAAGCCACCCAATTGATATAGCTATAATAAACAACAAGTTAGAATTAGGCGGACTCATTGTTTTACACTGAATTCACCCAATTCCGAGTTTGTATCGACCCTCACCCTGTAGAGACGCAATGCATTGCGTCTCTACCCCGCTGGGAGAAGGAAATATAAGGAAGTGGCCGGAACGATGATCATGGCCACACTTCTTGCTCAAGTCCTGGTGCGAGAAGCAGGAGCTTCTATAACGGTGCCCCAAACTACCTCAGTCGTCATCGATCTTTGTGACATATGAACGCCAGACTTTCCTGTCCAGGTCTTTTACAAAAATCATCATTTTATTATCAAGACAAGCCTGTTGATATTGCTTTCGTGTATTTTCCCGGGTCCGCAAACTTAATGAATTGATGTATTAATCACCCGGATAAGAATATATGATCCGACCGGGAAGACTGTATTCGATGATGGGCTTTTTATTCGCATGTTCCCGGTACGCAAAGGTTATATGTGACCATTCTTTCCCAATTATCTCCCAATAGAGATCATCTTCTGGTTTCTCAGTCATGATTATTCCTAATTTTGCAGTTTGGACCAACTATCCCAGTCATATGTGAACTGGTGGACTTCCGGTAACGGATAACCGTTAAATAACCCCCATAGATCAAACCTCATAAATACCTGTTTCACTTTCGATCCATCATGCTTTCCAGTTTATTGTCCTGATATTCGTGTTATGGCGGCAAATACGTGCTGTCCAGGCCATTACAAAAAATTATGGAGTTTTTGGGATACGGATTTCATCCCCAGTTGTTTCATCATGGATTCAGCCAGAAGTTTTTGATCGTTATCCGGTAACTTCACCATTTCAAAGAGTGTTTCCATTGTTAGACCGAAATATTTGACACTGTCTTTACACTCCGCCAATCGGTCGATAAATTCTTCAATTCTGTAAACCTGCTCTTCATCTTCAAGCGTTTGATCGTCCTCCTGACCCAGACCACTCAGCATATCAAAACAGTAATAAAGCCACAAACGATGATATATTTCAGAAGGGATAACATCTTTTGGGGAAATTATTCCTTCCGGTAAAGATAAATCACGCGCATGCCCGTTAATACAATCGATTAATCTTGGCCATCCTTCAAAATAAATATCATTATAAATTTCAGAGGTTTCAAACGGATGAATGATCAATTTGGGCACAATTTTCCGGACTATTTCATACCATGGCTCACTTGGACGAGGCATTTCATCAATATATAAAATTGGATCATCCTCATCTTCTGATAAACTGATAATCTTGTAAAAAGCCTTTTCCTGACTTTTTGTTAAAGGCAAACCCTGTTCGTAGCGTACAACCGCTTCCCATTGTAAAAAGTATCCCTCTTCCATACAAAATTGCTAACACCGACAAAAAATGACCCAAACCGTCCAGAAATAACGGTTAAATCCAATGGTATTTGACCTCGATATCCGACAATACTTGACACCAATCATTAGGCTGACATTGAATATGATTTACTTAAGATGATCGTAGATTGCCCTGTTTTAGCGGGGTAGCGAGGTCATTTCTTAAGATTCAAGGTACATTTTGATGTCAAATAAAGTGGGACTTTTNNTCACAGAATGTAGGACGTAGCACAAAATATTACATTATCCAGGCATTCTCCAATATCCCATGTATCATCCAAATTGATGTCTTCAAAGAAATCATAAACAGGGATATCCCGATGTTGGGGAATTCTTGGAAGGATTATCGCTTTTTTACTTTTACCAGAGGATTTGTTCTTTTTCTTTTTGGCCATAATTTCCTCAGTCAGTCATTTTTTTTTGACAATTTTCAACAGCAGTACGGTTGACATTATTTTCGGAAATAATCTGGCATCCAGCCATGCAATTGCCATAAAAACAATGTTTGCCCATTGAAACAGGCTGCCAAACAGCCAAGGTAAAAATGACGGGGCTGACGGCATGGCATGGAGCTCCGGTTTTCGCCCATCCATTGCAGCGTACAGACGGGTTGCCAGCATCATGGCCGCTTTTTCGGCCGGACCCAGAATTTTTTCCATGTCTGTCACCAAAAAACCGGCTGAATTCAGCAATGCGCCAAGTGCTGCGATTTCATAGCGCCGGTAATGGCCGACAAAAACATCATCATAGGAAAAATATGCGTTTCGATGCGGAACCGTCAAGACAGCAAACCCATCCGGTTTCATGACCCTGGCGATTTCATCAATCAGATCGGCATCCGCGTCAATATGTTCCATCACCTCGGAACAGACGATATGTGAAAACATTTCTGCTTTGAATGGAAGATGCGTGGCATCCGCCACGATATAGATTCCGTCCTCATGATATTGCTTCAGGATTTGGATAGCGGTAAATGACAAATCAAAAAAGACCACATCCGGTTTGCCATCCATGATTGGGGATATGCCACACCCGATTTCCAGAATTCTTGTGCAATATACATCATGAAACTGTTTGCGGATTGCAGCCTTGCGCAGACGGTAGTTGTAGAGGTGATTTTTCAGTGAAACATATTCCCGCTGTTCGAACAGGGTTTGAAATGTTTTGGGCTGACAAGATGGCATGATGGCAGTGGTTAAATTTTCAGATAACATTTTGAAGAGGAAATAGGGAGATAGTGCCCATTTCCCAATAGTAGAGTTTTACAGGCGATGACGTATCAAGAAATACTTTCATAACTCACGCTGACGCTCTTCAATCACCGCATCTGCCAATGATCCCTGAAAATCCTTCAGGATTTGTTGAGTTTTTTTAAAAGAAAATGATTTTAAATCCACTTTACCAGTAGCCGTACCATTAATTTCCTCCAAAAAAGTCACGATCACCTCAACTATCTTCTTTATCGGTAGGGGCAAAGAAATGGTGATTAAACCATTTTCATATATACCTTTCAGCGAGAGCATGGTGCAACCTCCAATCACAAACAAAAAGAAGTCGATTAACATCATATTTCAGACCTCTTTCTCTAAAACTTTCATAATGTAATTAA
>DFZE01000280.1:0-3529 GCA_002382065.1 Desulfobacteraceae bacterium UBA4064 | reverse complement strand
GCCCTCTTTTAACGAGGTCTGTATTTGAACAAATCTTCAATCTTTTCGATTAAAAATAAAATCGCGCTGAATGGCAAACGATGCCACAAACAAAATAAGCTCTGCCAGAATTTTGGCAAATACAACATGTATAGACCATAATTGGCAGAAAAATTGAATTAATCCATAAGATATAAAACCGAACAATAGTACCAGCGAGATAAACTTCAGAAGAGCATATCCTTTGTTGGTTTTACTATGAAAAACCAGATGAAATCCCAGGATAAAACTGACCAGGGCTCCGATGCTGCGGCTAATGATTTGACTGCCGATAACACTTCCGGAAATCATATACACCAAAATAAAAAAAAAGTTGTCTGTCAGTGCCGTTACAATTCCTGCACCACAATAACGGATAAAGACAAAGTAAATGCGAAGCGAGTCAAAAAGCGGGTTAAAATGAGAGCATTTATTCCCTCCATGATAAATTGTCCGAATGGGTACTTCGTTTATGGCCAAATGTTGACCCCCAAGTTCTTTGTAACGAATAAGGCACTCCATTTCAAAGTCATATCCGTTAATTGGAATTTTTAATGCCTGTCGCGCCAATCCTGGTGGCCATGCACGTAAACCGGTTTGGGTATCGGCCAAGCGTAGCCCTGTAAAAAATTTGACGATCAACCGTGTTATCTGATTGCCAAACAAACTTCTTAATGGCGTCTGCCTGGAAAAAGACCTCACCCCAAGAGTTAATGTTGTTAAGTTGTGATCCAATGCCGCACGCGCAACATTTAAAATATCTACAGGATGGTGCTGTCCATCGGCATCAGCAGTTACTATGGAACCAGTTTCTGGGTGGTCAAGCAGGATATGATTAAACCCTGTTTTGAGGGCCGCACCCTTTCCAAGATTGATCACATGACGCAGCAGTGTAAGGCATGGGAGATTTGCCAGATCTGCAAAAATTTTGCTGAAATCATTGTCGCTGCCATCATCAATCACTACAATTTTTTCTATGAGTTTATCAGAATCCAGTTTCAGCAATTCTGTAATCAAAGTCATCAGAGTGTTGTGGTCCGGATTATAGGCCGGTATCACAATTGTGACATGATTTTTCATCGGGCTACCGCATTGCCCACTGATGGCGGATTGATTTGAAAAAAGCGTGAAACCAGACCAACATTACAACTGCCATGCCATAGATGATTGGCCGCATGGGGATGGAGTAGCGTGGAAATGGTGCACCAATCATATGCAATATAATAAAATAAATCATCAACAAGGAAAGGACACGATATGTAAATAGAAATCTGTCAAAAAAAATACGTCTTGCCGAAGGAAGCCAGGCCATAATGGTAGCCATTATGGCAAAAATGACACAGACTGAATGAATTGTCTTGATGAATAAATGGGATATTCTAAAATGCAACAGATCGGAATAAGGTGTTTTTATGACAGGATAGATAAATACATCCCCCATTCCAGCAAGAATATCCCATGAAAAAACGGTCTTGACTTTGCCCCATAAATACCAGTTGAAATAAATCCATGGATTATTTTTTGCTCTTTTCAGCAATTCTTCTAGAACAACCTGCGAAGAAAGAGAAGTATTTTGTGCCCATGGATCATATCGATATGGAAAGCCAAGGCTCTCAGGCATGAAGTTATACATCATGTCCGGATACATGCCGTGATGGACACTGACAAAAGATAATGTGGTATCAGTTGGCATACCTACTGCAATATAGTTTCTGATAATCCAGGGGGTAACAACACACATAAAACCAGTTAGAATCCAAAATGGTTTTAAAAGTCGCTTATAGTTGAAAGTTGCGACTACCAAACACAGCAAAATGACAGTAAATGCTTGTGTCCATGGACGGGTCAATGTTGTCAAACCCAATAAAATGCCGGTAGTAAAAAACAACCAACGTTGGGAATCATTTTTTAAGCGGCTACACAATGCAAGAAACCCTGTCAAAAAAAAGCAGAATAATGTTTCTGTCAACAGATAGGTACTGAGACTGATCAAATGTGGGCTGCATGCAACAAAAAAACTTACCACAAGCCCCAATACACGATTTAACTCGGCAAAAATGATATAACTGAAAAGAACTGTCAATGCGCTTAGTAATGCCTGTGTCAGTAAAATAATATGATAGTGTTTTTCGGAAAAATTATTACCCACGAAGAAGCTTAAAAATAGCGGGTATCCTGGTGTTACCAGTGCATCAGACTTCAACTTATCAGGGCTCCCCATAACACCAAGATCGCTATGAGTGTAAACACCAAAATTTTTCAGATTATAGGCATACAATACATATTTTTTTGCGTCAGCCCGAACGGGATTATTGATTTCCGTCAGCATAACGGCCTGAACTCTTAAAATAAGACCAAAAATAAACACCCCAATCAATGAAACGATGATTCTTTGTTTCGAATTCATTGGCTGGTTTGAAATTTTTGTCAAAATTGGCATAATTACCTTTCATTTAAACGATTGCATTCAAAAACTGCCAGATATTGAAACAATTTCCTTAAAGTAAGCTGTCTCCCGAAGATTTTTCATATTGGCATCATTCTTCAATAACTCTATGTCGGAAAAACCTTTCTCCACAGCTTTTCGGAGCCAGGCCACAGATGTTTCTACCTGCCCTTTTCTGGCATAAATACCGGCAGTATAATAATATCCCATTGGATTATCCGGGTCGGCTATGGTCATCCGGTTGAAAAGTTCGAATGCTTGATCGTATTTGCCTTTGGTTGCGTGGATGATGGCAAGATTCTGCAATGCCGGAGAAAAATTGGGATTGATTCGCAGCGCTTCACTAAGGATGCGTTACAAATTAAAATGATCATATTATCAGAATAATATGTCATTATTCAGTATGTTATAAATAATTTGTGATCATGTTATTATGTAATGCATACTAAAGTGATAAAACGCCTCTTCTGATTTTCCTATTTGTTTATAAATAACAGCCAGATCATAATGAGACTGATGATCTTCTGGGTAAAGATGTATTTGATTTTGAATGGTCTGAATTTTTACATTGATCCGAATTTTCTCTCTCAGTGCATGACGGAGATTTTTTAAAGCCATTTCATCTTCTGGCAATATTTGAAGCGCAATGGAAAGGTGATGAATTGCTTCTGAAAATCTTCCTGTTTCTGCCAGTGTGCTGCCAAAGTTCAGATGTGTAGGCGCATAGTTCTCGCTGGTTAGCAATGCTTTCTGAAACATCCTTTTGCTTTCACTCGATTATCAAGTTTTTNNAAACTTGAACATCGAGTTTCAGAAAAGTTTTGCTGCTTTGCCAATGCAATCCCCAAATTGGTATATCCATCTGTATATTCATGATTCATTTTAATAGAATTTGAAAACATACTTATGGCTTCCACAAGATTGTTCTGTTTCATCAGAATAATTCCCCAACAATTATATGCTACGAAAAAATCGGGTTTGGATTTAATTGCCTCTTTGAATATTTGATAGCTTGAATATGATCACCATTTACATCGTAGTTGTTTTTGATATTAAGAATTCATA
>DFZE01000173.1 GCA_002382065.1 Desulfobacteraceae bacterium UBA4064 | reverse complement strand
ATTGTTCAGGCCTGTTCGTAGTGACGCCGTCAGGCGTTTTTTAAAATGCCCTTACGGGCGCACCACGAACAGAGGGAAGCATTCCGGCCGAATGCTATTTTCACGGTAAATATCACAACAACTGTTGTCTGACAACAGCATTGATGCCGACCTGGTAAAGGCGGACAGGCGAAATTGCCGTAGTTTGCGCCTCTATATCATTTAACCTTTGCCCTGTTTTCCATATACTTAATGTCGCATAAGATATATTATGTAAACTAATAATGTTTCCGATCCCGATCCCGATTCCGGATTCATGACTGCTCTTTTTGCTTGTTTACAGGTTTATGAAACGATATAAAACGATCAAACACAGATCAAGGATAATGAAGCCTCAAAGCCTATCAATCTGGAGAAAGCGTATCGTGAAAAAACTGATATTTCTGCTATTGGCGTTTCTGATGATTTCCGGATGCCTGACCTGGGGGGGTCTCTCTTCTGATAAGGGAATGCCGTGGTACGGCATCACCGATCCGAACTTCAACTCTCACAATATCGATAAATGATAAAAAATCGTCAAAAACAATCAAACCGGAGAAGGACCATGAAAAAACTGGTAATTTTGATATTCTCTTTCACACTGTTAATCAGCGGATGTTTGGCAACGGTTCCACCGGATGAGGAATTGTCCTGGAGAGGCATATCCGATCCCAACATCAGACGCGGCATCAAATAGCTCAGGATTGTCAATGGACATTCTCCTTTTCATGACACCCTGTCATGTTGTGCTGGCTGCGTTTGTTCTGGATTTGCTGATCGGTGACCCTGTTTTCATTCCGCACCCCATCCGGTGGATGGGGATTGTCATCTGCCGCCTGGAACCTGTTTTTCGCAGTCTGCCAGTTCATCTGATAATTTCCGGAGCATTGTTTGCCTTCAGCCTGATTGTTGGCACCGGGTTGGCCGCCTGGGGTCTCATGACAATCGCCCAATTCATTCACCCCGCAATTCATACGGCTTTGGAAATCATCCTGCTGTATTTCTGTTTGTCTGCATCATCTTTGGCCAGTGCGTCAAAGCAGGTGTTTCTAACACGTTATACCCGAGGGCTTTCCGAGGCCAGAAAGCAGGTTTCCCTGATTGTCGGGAGAGAAACCGCCACGTTGAATGAGGCCGGTGTCATGCGGGCGGCTGTCGAGACGACTGCTGAAAATCTGGTGGATGGGGTAATTTCTCCCCTGTTCTTCTATGCCATCGGCGGCATTCCACTGGCGCTTGCCTATAAAATGGTCAACACGCTGGATTCGATGGTCGGCTATAGAAATGAAGCTTATATCAGTTTTGGCAAGGCGTCGGCCCGAATGGATGATGTGATGAATTATATACCGGCCAGACTATCCGTTCCCATTATTGCCCTGGCATCCCGGATGCTGAATGGCAGGGGCATGGCGGCAATTACAACCGCTTTTCATGAAGGATCGCATCATTTAAGTCCCAATTCAGGCTATCCGGAAGCGGCATTTGCCGGGGCGTTGGGGGTTAAATTGAATGGTCCCAATACCTATCATGGCCGTCTGGTGGATAAACCGTATATTGGTGTTCAATTTCCGGATATCCGGCCATTTCATGTTGAAATGGCATGTGATCTGATGATTTTGTCTTCCCTGCTGTGGGTAATTTCCGTGGCGGTTATTCGCCTTTTAATTACTTGATTTATATAGACTATTCTTACGGATACGCCAAAAAACGGATCAGCCTCAACCCGGCTGCCATAATATCCTCACCAAAACTGACCATCCCGTCTTCATGCCCCCCCATCGCAAAAACGCCCAGGCTGCGGTATGCGGCGCAACTGAGCAATCGCAAAACTTCCTGAGCCATATCCGGTGTTCCACATCGGATATGGGGGGATGTTGCGGGAATTCCCAGCTCCTGGCTTCGATGCCATAATTCCGGGCTATGGACATGAATGACGGCATTGACAGACTTGTCCGCCTCATAAACCGCGGCATGGGTCAGCGATTCCGATGACGGATGACATGGCCCGGTGGAATCAATGGCGTTATTCTCCAGATTCCAGCCGGTTACCAGAGCATAATGATCGACGGTCAGATCGGACAGATGCCCGGTCTGTGATCCGCTGATGACAAAAGACCGCAAGGCATGATCCGGAACGCTTTTTTTCAGTCGTTCACTGATGTTGCCATAACCGTATCCATCATATCTGTCCTGTGACTGTCCAATCAGTTGTAATTGAAACAGAATGTGACGCCAGGGCTGCACCCGCCCGATCCATTCTTCATTCAGCGCCCCGGTTTTCTGCAATGATAGATTGAATTGAATGATTCCTTCTGCAGGCATCATGATTTGGGGCCTGCCACCGGATTATAAAAATAGGCGGTCGCCGGGATGATTGAAAATTCCGTCTTGCCGGGCTCCTTCCAGTGCATTTCAATACAGGCAGTGCCCTTTCTCTGAAAATACAGAATTTTCAGCGGATAATACCCCGGTTCGACAACTGCCAGTGACGCTTTGGGTGAATATCGATCGGAATGAACATCCGGCTCCTCGATAATCTGCTTCTCATTGATCCAGATACGGATGCCATCGTTTGATTTTGCCATCAGATCATATTGTCCGCTTTGTGAAAATTGAATCCATCCGGTTATCCACATGCCAACGCCCCGTGCCAGGTCACTGTCAAATACCGGTTCCTCACCGTTGAAGCGGTGATCGAGTACCTGAATGGATTTGCCGGGAGAATAGGCAGTGATTTCTGCCGGCATGTCATTGATATGCCGGAATTTTTTTTCGATATAAAAAACCGATAGACCCGGATTGAGACGCGCCATATCCGGTTGCAGCTTTGCTGGCTGAATCTGAATGATTTCAGGAACTGAATTTTCCGGTTTGGATTCGGTTTTTTCGGCTGCAATGCCAGTCTTTTGGAATGACAGCAGAATCAAAAACAGAATTAAAATAGGATATGACGACAGTAAAAACCATTTTCGGTGTTTCATCAGATTGACTCCTTATCCACGCAGATTATCCATTTTGGAGGGTTTTCCGGACGCTCAAGCCCCCTGCCCTGCCCATCACAACGATCCCATATCATACAGCAGCGAAGGTGGTCCATCCAGATAGCCGATACGATACAGGCCGGGCTGAATCATGCGTTCCAACGCGCGGGTATCCTGATTCAATGTTTCCGCCGCATCGGACAGCCAGACAATCCGTTCCGATTTCAGAATATCCATCAACTGCAGCAGGATATCCGGGTCACGTCCCGACATGTCTTCAGATGTATCTCCGATCATGGACTCGACGAAATCCCATGCCGGATCACAGGATGCCTTTCGAATCCAGTCCCGAACCGTTTTTTCAGTTACCGGCTGGCCGGCATTGTTCAGATCACCACTTTTGGCCTCATTCAGGAGGCTCCGAATGGCATCCAGCACGGAAAGGGTTTCCCGGGAAGGGGTCAGCCATCGGGCCCCCCGCTTTTTGATTTTTTGGATATACTCATTCACTTTTTTTGCACCCGGCGGGATTCGGCGTTCGGAATGCCGGATCAGAATCAGGTTGTCTCCGCCCTCCCCTTCTTTCATGCGATCCATCAGACGACGTAACCGGGCGGCAAGACTGTTCATGCTGTCCTGGTTGCAAAGACTGATACGTGTAATCTTTTCACCGCATTGCAGGGACATATCGATATCGGGTATGGGCAGGCCATCTGTTTCTTTGCAGTGGCCATTCCGGATATGACACAATGTCGGGATCACTCCCTGAATAATTTCATCCAGATGATCCGGCGTCATCCGTTTCATTGCAGCATCTTCACGAAGACTCAGCTCTTTTTCCAGAAAACGCTCATCCGGGTCGGATTTCAATGTTTTCGATTTTGCCTGGTGCAAAGGGGTACACCATCGATCAAACACCTCTGCGGCATATGTCAGAACTTCCCTGGCGGTTCCGCGATTGCCGCTTAGCAAGGAAGGCAGACCCGCCTCCATCGTTTTCATGATTTCGGCTTTTTGATTTTCATCTTCAACCGCCGTATTCAGTCTGGCTGAAATCAACAGTCCGGCCTGATCATTGGTCATAAAATCCAGATGCTTTTGATGTTCACTCATGCCATCAAAATCCGGAGCCATTACAGCCCGTTTCAGATCACCCAGAAAAAATGACTGAACACAGGAAATGATCAGAAGGTTTTGGGTTTCATTATGCAGGGTCCGAACCGCCTGCCCGAATGTGAACAATCCCGCATCATCGTTTGGATATCGCTGAAGCGCCTCAATCTGATCAAAGCAGAGAACAATGGGAATATCGCCGGCCAACCTGAAAAGTTCCGTGATGAATTCCCTGGCTTCATCCTCAAATACGTCATGATCATTTTCCGGCGGGGGCAAACCAATTTTCTGAAGGCGATATTCGGACAGGGAATACCCCTTCAGCCAGGCCAGCGTATCCGTGATGTTGACCTTTCGAATCAGATTCTCAAAGGCAGTGGTCATTGCCAGGGAAATATTGGACTGAAGACGAATCCGGTCGGTCAGATCCGGCAGCATCGCGGTTGGAATGGTGCGTTTATGACATTCGAGAAAGAGTCTTCTCAAATAAATCAGATCCAACTGGGAACGGTTGTTTCGTGTTTTCTTTTCCAGACTTTCCACACAGTTTTTGCGCAGATGTCGCCAGAAACGATTGGGGCTGGTATGGAGTCGGACTGCAAGAAACAGATGGAGCCGGGAGATGGTTTTGAGATGCTTCTGAATCCGGTTCAGAAGATGGGTTTTTCCGCTGCCGGTCTGACCGGTCAGCAGCACCGACATACTGTGCTTTTCACTTCGAACACGATTCAGGACATTGCAGCAGAAATCAAATGCTTCCGCATTGATTTCCGGAACTTCAATTTCTCCGGAAGCCCAGGGGGTTGAAACGATGCGGCTCCGGAATGGATTATCCATTACAGAACACCTTTACGCATGACGGCCACCACATAACAGGCGTCTGTATGATCCGTCACCATTTCTTCCCGTTCCGTTGGTGACAGTTGGGCTGGATGGGCATGCCTGTCAAGGTAGATTTTTCCATCACCAGCCAGTTTCAATACAGCCTGATCGAATTCATGTTTGCTTAGATGCATGACTTTTCTCAGATCCGGAATCCAGACCGGAACCTGATTGGGGGCGCCCGGTTCGATTTCGATCATTTTTTGGAGCAACTGTTCAGAACAATCCGGCTGCGGTGCATTGGAAAGGGGCTGACTGACGGATTGGGGCTGCGGCCTGACATCGGGTGACAAGCCCAATTTCTTTTGAAGTTCCGCCACAATCTGGGCTGGTGTGACATGGGCTGTTTCCAAATTGCGGCAAGTCTTCTCCATCTCGGTCAAAAGCTTTCCCAGATAATCGCCAACACGAACGGCTTGAAGCGCAAACCGGGTTTTCTTACGACCAATTGGCGGATGGGAAAATACCCGTTTTTCTGCCAACAGATCGTTCAATATCTGTTTGATTTGCTTGATGGAAGCGTCCTTGGCGCATCCAAACAGGCGTTTTCGGACAGAATCTGTCAGTTGATTTTGGGTTCGACGGGATTTGGAAAGGGCTGAAAGGATTTCCTGGCGGATAAAAAGAATCATGTCCTGATTCCAGAACCGGGGTTTGCGGTTTCGGGATCTGGCGGGCCATGGATGTATGGCGTTATCCCGGATCAGGGTTTCAATCAACCGGTTCAGGTTTTGATGGTCGGTTTGGTACAGGACAGGAAGACGCTTATGAATATCATCCAGTGAAAGTGGTATTTTGGACTGGTTGATAATTTTTTTGATCAGGGTCCGGGTGTCATCAATTGGATTGTCTGAAGGAGAAATGCCCATACCGTTCCCCTGTTCTGGACTTGAGGGTAAAAGGGCCACATACGGATAGTATTACGATAAATGGAGTTTCTTGGTAAACGTTCATGAATCATTCCGGAACGTTCACCCTCAGGAATGGAAATAATATCTTCCGTAAAAGCCCTGTAGGGGCGATCTGTTTGTAGAAATTGATACAATTATTTCCATCAATCTTCATCGGAGCGGCCTGTAACCGGAATACACAGGTCGCCCCTACGGGGCTTGATGGAATTTTTATGCGTCATTCTACAAACAGGACGCTCCTACGGAGCTTGATGGGTTATGTTTATTTTTAACTGCATTTTCACGGTAAGAAAAGCAGGTCAGGATGCCGACTCGAAGAACCGATAAAATTGACCCGATCCATGAGCATGATGAGACAGAAAGACTGTACCATGAACTTCAGGTTCATCAGATTGAACTGGAGATGCAAAATGAAGAGCTGCGTCGAATCCAGGCAGAACTGACAGCCTCCCTGGACCGCTTCTCGGTTCTTTTCCATAATGCGTCAGTAGGCCTGGTGGTACTGGATAAAAATGGCATGATTCAGGAGGCCAATGACACATTCTGCCGAATTGTTGGAATTGAGGACAGGCATATTCGGGACTGCGGGATAAACCAGTTTCTGCTTACCCGTGACCGTGACGTACTTTTGGCGCGATACCGGTCCTTTTTCCGGCATCCGGAGGGAAAATTCCTGGATGTCGGCCTGGTGTCCGCTTCTGAGACGCCTGTTTTTGTCCGGTTGTCTGGCTCCAGACTGACCCGGTCCGAAACCGGCGTATCCGGAGAAGATGACCATATTCTTTTGACTCTTATCGACATTACCGAACGCAACCAGGCGGAAGAAAAGCTGATTCAGGCGAATGAAAATCTGAAAACGATTCTGGCCAAAAGTCCGTTTGGTGTGGCGGTTATCGGCAAAGACCGAAAAATTCGATGGGTCAACCAGTATGTTTGTGGGCTGGCGGGTGTGGCCGATGAAGCGATCCTGTGTGGCAAAGAATGCGGTGAATATCTTTGTCCGGCAGTCCGGCAAGCGTGTCCGATTCTGGACAGGCATCAGGCGATAGATAATTCGGAACGGATTTTCAGGCGTCACGATGGTCTGGAGATTCCCATTTTAAAAACCGTAATGGAAATTGAATTGAACGGTGAGCCGGTTTTGCTTGAAACCTTTGTCGATATTACGGAGCAAAAGCGGTCAGAGGAATCCTTTCGTCTGGCCAAGGAAGAAGCCGAAGCCCTGAACAGTCATCTCGAACAGCAGACCGAATTTGCCAAGGCCATGGCCGCTCAGGCCGAAATGGCCAATTCGATCAAAAGCGAGTTTCTGGCCAACATGAGCCATGAAATCCGCACCCCGATGAATGGCGTCATCGGTATGACCGGACTGTTGCTGGATACCGGACTGAGTGATGAGCAGCGCAAATATGTCGAGATTGTCAGAAATAGTGGTGAAACCCTTTTGGCGATTATCAACGACATTCTGGATTTTTCAAAGATCGAAGCCGGCCGGCTGGAACTTGAGACGCTGGATTTTGATTTATGGGTGATGCTGGATGACTTTGCCGACACGATGGCCCTGCGCGCCCAGGAAAAGGGGCTTGAATTTATCTGTGCCCCGGCGCCGGATGTGCCGACGCGGCTGCGTGGCGATCCGGGTCGTCTGCGCCAGGTGCTGACCAATCTGGCAGGCAATGCAATCAAATTTACCCAAACCGGTGAGGTGTCGGTTCGGGCGGATCTGATATCTGAAACCGATGACGACGTCATGATCCGGTTTGCCATCCGGGATACCGGAATCGGTATTCCGCAAAACAAAAAGAATATTCTGTTTCAAAAGTTTACTCAGGTGGATGCCTCCATCACCCGAAAATTTGGGGGTACCGGTCTGGGCCTGGCCATTTCCAAACAATTGGCGGAGATCATGGGCGGTGATATCGGCGTTGAAAGCCATGTGGGCATCGGGTCCGAGTTCTGGTTTACCGCACGTCTGATCAAACAGACAGAACAGGAACAGCCCAACATTCCGCCGGTCGAAATCGCCGGGGTTCGTATTCTGGTGGTGGATGACAACGACACCAACCGCGAGGTGCTGATGGCGCAGTTCCGTGCATGGGGAGGACGGCCCCGGGAAGCCCCGGACGGACCCGCTGCCCTCCAGTTGCTCCGGATGGCCAAACAGACAGGCGATCCCTTTAGAGTGGCCATTCTGGACATGCAGATGCCGGATATGGATGGTGCGTCACTGGCCCGGATCATCAAGGCCGATGAAACGTTGAACGATACACGCCTGATCCTGTTAAGCTCGATGGGCCAGCGGGGGGATACCCGACAGATGGCAGAAATCGGGTTTTCCGGCTACCTGACCAAACCGGTCAGACGCTCGGAAATTTTGGGATGTCTCACCGCCGTGCTGGCCGGAGATGGTGAGCCAAAGTCTCAAAAATCAATTGTCACCCGTCACACGATCCGCGAGCGGCAGCGCGGATCGTTTCGCATTCTTCTGGCGGAAGACAACATCACCAATCAGCAGGTGGCGTTGGGAATTTTAAAAAAAATGGGGCTGCATGCCGATGCCGTGGCCAATGGGGAGGAGGCTGTCCGCGCCCTGGAAACCATTCCTTATGACCTGGTGCTGATGGATGTACAAATGCCGGTGATGGACGGCATCGAGGCAACCCGGAAAATCCGGAGCATGGAGCGGTCCGGTGGATCCCTTGGCCCGAATCAGCCATCCCTGAAAAATTTTCCCATCATTGCCATGACCGCTCATGCCATGTCAGAAGATCGGAATGCATGTCTGGAAGCCGGCATGAACGACTTTATCACCAAACCGGTTGACCCCGTGACCCTGATGAAGACCATCGACAAATGGCTTCCACTGGACAATCTCAAACAGAAATCGATGTTGGTTGAATGCACACCGTTGAGTAACCGAAAAGCCGAAACAGAAGACGCCCTGTCACCGGTGCTGTTTGACCGTTCGGATTTGCTGGCCCGGGTCATGGGGGATGCGGATCTGATGATACGGGTTATCGAAGGATTTCTGGATGATATGCCCGGACAACTGGTGGCGCTCAAACAATTCATAAAACAGGGCCGGATAAAGGAAGCCGGCGGGCAGGCTCACAAACTGAAGGGGGCTGCGGGAAACATCGGAAGCCCGGCATTCATGGAAATGGCCCATGTCATGGAACAGGCGGGAAAGAAAGACGATTTGCATTTACTTGAAACCCTGATGCCCGAGCTGGAAAACCGGTTTCAACAGCTCCGTCAGGCGATGGAGGAAAGCAGCACATGAAAGTTTTGATTGCCGAAGACGATTTGACTTCAAGAACCATACTGAAGGCGATTCTGACCAAGTGGGGATATGATGTGGAAGTGACTGCGGACGGAAAGTCGGCGTTATCCGCCATGCTGAAACCGGATGCGCCCCAGTTGGCGGTGCTGGACTGGATGATGCCGGAAATGGATGGCCCTGCTGTCTGCCAGGAACTGAGAAAACAGCAACGACAGGAACCGGTTTATCTGATTCTGCTGACCTCGAAAGATGACCAGCAGGATATTGTTCACGGTCTTGAAGCGGGCGCGGATGACTATATTTCCAAACCCTATGACACAGAAGAGTTGCGTGCCCGGCTGTATGTGGGCAAACGGATGATTACGCTGCAGAATGAACTTCGGGAGCGGGAAAAACTTCAGGGCGTTCTGGAAATGGCCGGAGCAGTCTGTCACGAGTTGAATCAACCCCTCCAGAGTCTTTCGGGCTACAGCGAGTTGCTATTGATGGATATGAATGAAAATAATATCAGATATCAAACACTTAAAAAAATGAAACTGCAGGTGGACCGGGTGGGTGAACTGACACGGAAAATCATGAAAATTACCCGATACCAGTCAAAACCCTATTTGAGCAAAAGCCGGATTATCGATATTGAATGCGCATCACAAACACAAAAAGGAGACCGATGTTAATGGGTGAAAACAGAACCGGCAAGTCTGTCGGACCTTCGGGAAGCTGCGGAACATGCCTTCAAGAAAATCGATCGATGGAAAAAGCGATAGATTGATGGATGTCCCGGATATCACGGACTGTCAGCAGATCCGGGAAGCGCTGCGGGCAAGCGAGGAAAAATACCGGCTGATTGCAGACAATATGGCCGATACCGTCTGGGTCATGAACATGAACATGCGTTTTACCTATGTGAGTCCTTCGGTGACACGCATGTATGGCGCCGCGGTTGAAGATGTCCAGGGCCAGACGATCGATCAGTCATTGACGCCGGAATCCCTTCAGGCCGTTGTGATTGCCTTTGCAGAAGAAATGGCGCTTGAAGCCTCCGGAACCGCGGATCCCGCAAGGGTCCGGGTCATGGAGCTGGAAGAATACAAACATGACCGTTCCACCTTCTGGGTGGAAAGCAGTCTGTCCTTTGTGCGGGATGAGGATGGAAAGCCCATTGGAATACTGGGGGCCAGTCGCGATATCACCGGGCGTAAACGGGCGGAAGCTGAAAAGGAGAAGCTGGAAGCACAAAACCGGCAACTGCTGAAGGCGGAAAGTCTGGGCCGCATGGCCGGGGCCATTGCCCATCATTTCAACAACCAACTGCAGGCCGTGATGGGAAATCTGGAACTGGCCATGATTCAGGTGTCCGAGGACAAAAACCCGGTCGAGAATCTGGCTCATGCCATCCGGTCCGCCCGCAAGGCATCGGATGTGATCGGCCTGATGCTGACCTATCTGGGACAGACATCCGGCAGACAGGAGACACTGGATATATCGGATGTCTGTCGGCAGACATTGCCCCTTCTCCGGCCAACCCTGCCAAACCGGACTTTGCTGGATGTGGATTTGCCAGACCCGGGTCCGCTGGTCATCTCCAACACCACCGACATCCATCAGATTCTGACCCATCTGGTCACCAATGCCTGTGAATCCCTGGCTGGCGGGCAGGGAACGGTGCATCTGTCCGTGAAAACGGTTTTGCCGGAAAATATACCGGTGATGAACCGGTTTCCGGTTGACTGGAAACCGGCCAACCCTGCCTATGCCTGCATTCAGATAACGGATACGGGCGCCGGAATCTCACAGGTGGACATCAAGAAGCTTTTTGATCCATTCTTCACAACCAAATTTACCGGTCGGGGGCTGGGCCTGTCTGTCATTCTGGGGATTCTTCGGGCACATGGCGGATCGGTTGTTGTTGACAGCCGGCTGGGGCAGGGGAGTCTCTTTTCTGCTTTCCTGCCGGTATCCGACTGAAAGACAGGGGCAAAGCATTCCAGCCACCGGCAAATCACGAATGCCGAAGGCTGTCTGCCGGACGTTGTTCCTTTAGGCCCGATACCCGTGAATGAATACCATTCATCCTGTTTCGATTGATCGTTCACGATATTTTGATTTCTTTTTACCCCGAAAATGCAGTTAAAAATAAACATAACCCATCAAGCTCCGTAGGAGCGTCCTGTTTGTAGAATGACGCATAAAAATTTCCCTCAAGCCCCGTAGGGGCGGCCTGGATAATCCGGTGACAGGCCGCTCCGATGGAGCGTGAGGAGAATAACCGCATCAATTTCTACAAACAGGTCGCCCCTACGGGGCTTTTGGGGAAGATGGCATT
>DFZE01000199.1 GCA_002382065.1 Desulfobacteraceae bacterium UBA4064 | reverse complement strand
ATGACGACTTCGCCATAGTAGTCTTTTGCTTTTTGTTCAAATGGCTTCATGTTATCCCTGTCTCCATCAAAGGTCTTTCAGGCTGAAACCGCCAGACATGGCGGATTTGAATTCACTCTCAAGCACAAGATGCAGCGTGTGCTGTTCACCGGCAATCTCATATACAACCTCTATTTCAAATGGTTTGTCCCCCAGAGCAGCCTTCTTGAAATAGCAGTTCATTGTCAGGGGCTTTACGCTTCCTGCCGGTATTGTCATGGCTTCACAGCTTTTAAGGTCGGTTTCGGGCGATATAACGGTTGCTCGGAGTATACGGATATCCGCAGCATTTGGGTTCTGCAATTCGATGTTCAATGTCACAACGCGTTGAATGTAAAATTTTGCTCTGCCGGTCTCTTTGATGATGTCGAGGTTGAGGAAACGGGCTGCAAGCTTTTTCCATGCCGCCTTCATCATTTTGTAGAATGCTGTCGGAACAATAACCTCTTCGGGTGTTACGCCGCCGTGCATAAAGCCTTTGACAGCGCCGGCAGGGCGAACGGTATTGTGACCTCTGGGCAAAAAGAAGGACGTATTTTCCGAAGCAAACGGCCGTTTGAACCGATGCCCGATCGCCCACAGATTTTGGGGTATTTCCTTTGCCTGCTCTTCGGTTACAGACGAAAATCGGTATTTTTCATCGGCGAAGAGATCTTTGACAATCGCCGAGTCAAATGACCGCTTTTCTTCCTCAAGAATCCGGCATGCACCGTGATCGGTCACCACATAAACGTTAAAACGCTCCTTCGACCCCTCCCAATTCTGAGACAATCTGTTTACCGCTTCCGCAACCCGTGCAAAAAGGCGGTGCAACTCATCCTCATACGTGGTGTTCTTGGATTCTACATCCGAATGGAGCAGTTCATCACCGTCTATAAAGTTGAGAACGGCGATGGTGGATTTCTGCGGAGCCGCCATTTCCGACATCGCTTTCAGGTTGCTCAGATATATGACATTCCTGCTGCTCCAGTCGGATGCTGACCGCATCTTCAGAATAGCCTCATAGTTTCCCGCCTTGTCTTGCCATTCTCCGCCCAGGAGAGCCGCCTTATTATGCCCGGTATCGGTCGGCAGCCCGGCAAAACGATAGTTCATATTATGGCGGCTGAGGCCGATGTTACGAAGCGCATCCTCAAGGATTTCCATAAAGAACAGCGGCAGGCAGTCAATGAGCAGTATGAGCACAAAGTCGTCTTCTGAGCCGCTGGCTGAGATATCCCTCAAGCAGTGTGTCAAACTGAGATCCGGGTCTTTGTGAATGGATGAATATTCGCCAAGGTACCAATCGGAAAAGCGTGCAACTGTTTGTTCAAGATCGTCATCGTAATAGCCATTGTGTATCTGCCACGTGCGGTAGGGCATATACTCCCTGGTTGTCCAACGAATCCACTCTGGACCGCTCCAATCTTCTTCGGGGTTGAGCAAGGTCGGGCGGGCGGGTTTGACATGGTAGACAAGTGCGTTGAGTTGACTTTTGCTTATACCTGGACAAAACGCGAATTTTTCACGCACCGCCTGAATATCCGATAGGGTAGGTGCAAACTGCCCGCGTTTTAGGACGATTGAAGCAAACTGATATTCCTGAAAAAGCCGGCCCGAGGCACAGCCCACGACCTTCTTGAAGTCATTGCTCGAATGAATCTGCTCCCGAATCTCGCTAAAAAACAGTTCAAGCTGCGTCAATATCTGTTCGCGGGCTGTAGGTTCCAGTGGCAAATCAACAATTGCGGCAGGGGGCACCTTGCGCACAAAAACCAGTTGTTCCGGGGACAGCACGAATTCAAGCAGCTTGCCGGGATAGCCATGTAAAACCGTCCAGAAACTGAGCCAGTGCCAAACATTCGCAGCCTCCTCGGAAAGCCGGCTACAGACTTCCTTAATCCATGCCTCTCCGCCTTTCTCGGCCCATAGTTGGCAATTGCTTTCCAGACATCGATCCAGCAGTGGATGTTCCTTGAATGCTGCTTTTCCATTGTCATTAACAAGCCCCATGATCACGGAAACCAGCTCTGTGGAACTGAGCACATCCTTATCAAAAGCAGCCCCCAAAAAGTGAGAAAGAAAGCGCGTTTCAAAGCGCATGGCTTTCTGAGGCGCCAGTTTAATTTCCAAGAGGCTGTGGTTAAGAACCTCGGCATCCGTCAGCCAATCCGGAATATCCACATTCCACTGCTCGGCCAAAATCAGGCGAGGGGTTTTGGGAACAATAATATAGGAAAGGCCAATCTGTTTCGCAAAATCGATCAACCAGGATTCGTGATTCTTTGACCGCACCCATATTTTTTGTTCTGGATCGGATTCCCTGCGTTGTGACAATACATGGCACACCCGCACGTAATCAGCGTCTTGCTCCAACAGAAGAACATCGTCAGGCGGCTTAAGCGCCAAATCACCGATATAGGAAATGATGGATTTATTTCCCGACATTTTCTATACCATCTGTTTTCTTACATTCAGCATTCAGCACTCCTAATTCACCATTCAGTCTCTGCGCCCATTCCGTGCTCAACAAAGACTTTTTCACCCCATAACTGATTACGGATTTCAACACGGCCGCCAGGCCCTCCGTATCATTGGGGCATTTGAAAGTCGCCTCACCAAGCATATTCTCCTGGATTTCATATTTCCGCTCCTTACTGACCAGTTCTAATTTTACCTCATCGCTGTGGTTCCCTTCCGGGTCGATAGCCCTTACCCGGATTTTAACACTCGGCTTTTTTTTGAGGAATTCGGAAAAATCAAAATCGGAATCCACTTTTTGTCTTGAACTTGAAGTTCTGGGATCGGTGCCATCCGTAGTATAAATCATTCCGCTCCCGCCTTCCGGCAGTTTGACCCAACATTTATCTTCCTCACGCAGCTCAGGCTTGATATCGGCTACTTCGGGTTTGATAACGGTTGGTTTAATCTTTTCGATCTCGGTCTTGGCCTGTTTCAGCTTGGCCGAATAATCCTTGATGTGAAGCGACGTCCACTCCGAAACTGCTCCGAAATCGTAATCCATGGGCAGGAGTTCTACGACCTTCTTGGTGAAGTTGACGGTCTGATCCGCCAGTCGCGTCAGAAAGCGGGCGGCATCTTCATGGCCGCATTTGTGTGCGTCTCGCTGGCCGGGGTCCAGGCTCGCATACCATTTGGTGACGACTTTTTCACATTCGATCATGTCGCCTTTTGCATCAAAGATTTCACAAATGTCCTGCGCGACCTGTTCTTCAGCAGCCTGTCTTCCCGAGTCAAGCAGCTTGACATCCTCTGCAAAAACTTGCCCGATTGTTTTGACGTTCTTCTCTGATACCGTCTCCGACCGGAACACCGCTGTAAACAGCGGGTAATTGCACAAGCATAAAATCGAATCGATCCACGCTGCCGATCAGGCTGTCCATCAGATTTTTGAGTTCGCTTAAACGAGCCTGTTGGTCCTTTTCGTAAAGGCTGATGATCTTGGCCACGGCAGGCAAATCTTTCCACCATTTCTTTAACGCTTCAAAGGCGGCGTTGAGGGACCTGGTTTCACCATGCGTCAGCGGGGGCGCACCGACCGCCTTTGCGATCAGATCGATAAGGGCCATCTGCGCAGAAGAGATATCACGAACAGCAAACACTGTCCTGGCTGCCGGGTCCGATACCATCTTGACCAGATCGTCATAGGAGGGACGGGCCTGTTCCACCATTCTGGTGGAATCTTTGTACACAATCAACCTTTCCCCATATGCCCGAATGACATGTGCCAGCGCAAGCACAAGCGGCACGCCGCCTGCGCCGTAAGGCGCATTCTGGGCTTTTTCCAGAAAAGCGCCGACAGAAAACATTTCTCCATGGCCAAGGTTGGCCAGCCCCTTACAGAGTTCTTTGAAAACCGGGAAATCATCGTGAATCTTTGCAGGGTCTGTTTCACAGGCGAAATAGGCGACAACACCTTCTGAACCGGTTTTCTTCAAAGCGCCGGCGCCTTTTAGAAGGACTTTTTCAATATACCGTTTTTCCCCGTGGTTATCGGGATTACCATTATCAATCAGGACCTTTTCCGCTTCCAGCAATACGGCCACAGCCTGTTTCAGCGCCGTGTTTTTTCCAGTTCGCCACTTCTCATCGTGGCAGAAATTCAAGTCCGGATGTTTGATGCGGCAGCGATTCCTGAACAGTTCTTCACACAGCATGTCCGCAGGTTTATGGGATTGTTTGGGCTGGTCCACCAGGACTTTTCCGCCCTGAACATACCAGCAGGCGCCGCTGCCATCCGTTATGTCCCGGAACACACGTTCGAGGGTTGGCAGGTAGCCGTCTTCGGGGTTGTTGAAAATGTCCCGCAACCGCGATTCGGTTTGGGCGCTGATTTTTTCCGCTTCATTGGGCGGCAGATAATGACGGCACGCCTTCACCCGCAACAACGTTTCCGAAAAAGGCTGCGGCGTGTGCGGCACCGCCAGAGCCAGATTGGCATCCGTGATGGTCTTGGCAGCCTCTCTTGCCACATTGACTTCCGCTTCATCCTCACACAGCGCATAAACAAGGGTTCCCTCAAAACTTTGCGAGGGTTTGCCGCGACTTTCCATATATGCCGTACGAAGTTCATTCCACAAGGCTTCACCCAGATCTTTGGCGCGAACAAAACGGGTCCGAAAGCGCTTGTCTTCCCCAAACGGCAGGTTGTACCCTTTGGCCTCCGAAAAATCCGAAACACGCCCCCTGCCCGCTTCTTCCAGGAAAGCTGCCACCATGTCGGCAGGATGCAATTTTGTATCGGCAACGTAACGTTCGATCAAACGGTAAGGGTCTTCTTCGATGCTTGCGGCCAGTTCATAGGTTTTGGATTGTTGGCGGAAAAACACCACCCCCTTTTTGACCAAATCCTTCAGGCTTCTATCGACCTGGCTCTTTTCGGATGCACTCAGGCAGTACAGCCCGAACTGGATATTTTCCAGATTTGCCGGAATCTGGCCAAGCTGGTAAATCAGGATCGCCCGGAGTATCTGTAATCGCTCATCCTCCTGAAAACCGAAAAGACCTCCTCCCATGGACTTTCGCAATGCATCCAGGCTGGCAAAATAACCGTTGACAAATTGCCGCTGACCTTCGCGCAGTTCCGGATTTCTCTGGGACAGTTCTTTTTGAAAAAAGGTGAACAGGCGATCCACCGTGTACAAATTCAGTTTGCCGCCGGGTACTGTCAAATCGGCACCATCGATGAAATCGGCGTATGAGGCTTTCTCCCTGCCCACATCCCCGGAAAAAAAAGTGAAGGTGCTGCGGGCGTCAGAACCGATTTCAGAGGACAGTTTCAGCAGACAGGACAGGGCCATGGGATGAACGCCGTAGATGTCTTCCAGCACCCGCTGCCGGATGCGATCCACATCCGCAATCCATGGAAACAATCCCAGAGTCTTGCACGGCGGCACCAATTGATCGAAAACACCGGACCTGGGCGCGATTTCCTTTTTCCATGCCTCGCTGTTTTTGTCCGTTTCCACAATGGCCCCGATGATTTCTTCAATCCCTTCGTTCAGCAGATCCACCTGGGTGATTCGGGCGCTCATGACCGCCGCATCATCCTTGCTGAAACGGTCGGCATAAGATTTGAAGTCCTTGTGGATGCACCCCACAAAAATTATGTTTGGCTCGTTCTTGCAGATGGTTTCCATAAACCCCTGCAGAATATCCTTGGAATAACCCGCTTTTTCCAGGGTAAAACCAAATTCGTCAAAAAAAACGGCCAAGCCTTTGAAACGCGATTTAAATTCCTTGCTCTTGACCAATCTGCCAATGATGGGGATCAGGTTGCCGGCCTGAGCCTGGAATGCCATGCCCCCCATCATCTCCTTGAATGCCGAGCGAAACTTGACAAGAACATCCGAGTCGTAATTTTTGAGTCCGGCGCGAAGCTGTTCCACGGAAAGGCCGGGGGCAATGGATTCAAGGGCTTTGCCAAAGTCCTGGTAGAAATTGCGGATAGCCCCCTTATCCCCCTTTTGCTGCCATTCGGCCAAGTGGCGCTCTGCCTCGTCGAATTCCGTTTCCACACCGGTATTCAACCCCTTGGATTTGCACGCGTCAAATACCGCCTTCATCACCACGTCTTCGAAATGCCGGCCGGAATGATAGTCACAGATTGCAACCAGGTACTGGCCGTCCTTGCGGATGTTTTTGAGCAGCCTCGCCTTTTCGGAATCGAGCTTGTCGTAGTTTTCATAAAATCCGGCAATCTCCGGGTCCCCGCTGGACCGGCTTAAAACGTTTGCGGTCATCAGGCACAAGTGTGATTTGCCGGTTCCATAGGAGCCGCTCAGCAGATAGAACTTCTTGTCAGTGATCTGGGAAAGCCCGCGGCAAATTCGCTCGAACGCAGTCCGGTGTGCTTTGGTTGGTCGATACATGGCCATCCGGTCTGTGTTCTCCTGGCTTGCCTCAAAAGCGCTCTTAAGCTCCACAAAGTTCGCATAGCCGGACTTCAATTTAACGATGTCCGCGATTTTTGCCATTACACCACCTCTGCTGAATATTATAATTTTCTTGGAATCAATTTACCTCGTTTCAAACGGTTACGTCGCTTCAGTATCCGGCTGCTTTGGCAAGATCGAGCATTTTATCCAGGAGTTCTTTAAAATAGGGGCATTTCTCATATGCGATATTGGGATCAAGTTTTTTGAAAAGATCCTTCCCATGTGTGATTTTTTTATAATTTCTTCCAGTAGTATTTTGGTAAAGTTTGTTCAACCGCTTGGCGGGAGGGGTGTCGTCGTCAATATCTTCAGGCGCTTTATTTAGAGAGGATATTGTCTTTTTGATTTCAGCCGGGAAAATTGCCGGATCACTGAAAAGCCAGGCCTCGAATTCATGAACCGCAAAAAAATGGAAATATCTGTCCTTGTTTACTTTGCTTTCAAGATGCTGTTTTCCCCACTTATACCGGTCCCGGGCTTTGGTTTTCTTTGACGTATAAATTGTCGGGCCATAAAGATCCATAATGGAAATAACTGCAATCACATCGTTTTTTTGCAGATAAAGACCGGCCTTTTTGGGCAGATCTTTGACAAGTTCCGCCCAACCTTCAAATTTGACAGGCTTGATGCCCACGGGTTTTGATAATCTGGTATCCAGCCAGCGCTTCAGGAATTCGGCAATAGCTGTTTTTTCTGTTTTTCCTTCGACAAAGAGTATGAACGCCATTTCACATCTCCTCTGAAGGGTCCTGCTGCGGGCTCAGGGTCAGGGTGCTTTCCAGTTCGCCAGATGAAAAAAGTGATCCAAGGGTGTATTCCCTCAGCCATTCCGAAAGGCTTTTTTCATCGAGATCCAGAAATTCTGTTTCACCTTCATGCCATTTTACAATGGTGATCTGAGGTTTCGTCTCATCAAAGGCATTTAGAAACTGCGGAGAATGTGTCGTAAAAATGATTTGGGTTTTCTCGGCAGCATCCACGGCATATTCTGCGATAATGGGAAGCATGGCCGGGTGCAGTCCTGTCTCGGGTTCATCAATGGCGATCAGCGGCGGTGGGGATGGCGTTGCGAGAGCCGTCAATAAAAACAGGAAGCGCAGCGTTCCGTCGGATAAGTCGGCCGCTGTTTGTTCTCTTTTTAAACTTTTCCAGCGGATTCTGAGCTGAACACGCTGATCTGAAGCCGGTGGGAAAACCAACTCTTCAAAATCATCCCCAAAGGCGGCGGTCATGGCAAGATTAATGTCGTTTTTAAATTGGCGATCCCCTGTATAGAGTGTATGAAGCACAGAGATCAGATTCTGACCATCCCCGTCAACCCGTTTTTCCATTCGGGCGACAGTTGGCTGGCGCAGCCGTGCCGACTGGCTGACATCGATATCATGATAAATACACCATTCGGCCAATTGTTGACGAAAAATGGGGATATGCTGATTGATGGCAAATGGTCCGGCCGTCAGACTCAGCAATGTTTCTTCTTCCAGCATGGATTCCTCTGATGCAATCAATTCCTTACGGTTTTCATCGAAAATCCTGCCGATCATTTTATGCCGATCCAGTATGGTGAACGGTTCTACGCTTGTTTCCGATTCCTTCCGGTGGAAATATAAAAGTTTTTCCTCTCCAACAGAGTAGGCGCCGCTTTTACCGAGTCTCGACAATTCAACTCCGTACGTCAGCCAGTTTTTATCTGCAAACCATGATGGCAACAACTTGGAAGATTTGATATTGAAGCGGATACTGTCTGAAATGCCGTCCCAAACCAGTGGTTCCATTCCGCCTGATCTTTGGATATATTTTCCAAGTTGACCTTTGGACGAGATTGTAATCAATTCCAATACGCGCAGGAGATTCGACTTGCCGGAACCATTGGGGCCAATCAAAACGTTCAAATTGCCGGGTTTCCAGGAGATGTTCTTTAAGGATCGGTATCCCTGTATGGTTAAATTGATTATTTTCATATTGGGCTCTCTCTTTTTAATGATGAAAGATGAAAGCGGAATGATGAATAACCAAATTCCATACCATTCCCTCTTGATCATTCTTTTCGTTTTTATTCATCATCCATCATTCCGAATTCATAATTTTTAACCCGTCGAGCGGCTTTCCTCAATCAACCTTCGTTCCCGTTCCAGCTCCCGTTGAAGTTCTTCCTCGGTGGGCAAATAAAGCATGTATTTGGAGGCAAAAAGCTGTTTGCTGTTGTTCAGCACGGAATAGCGGGCAATGGCCTCGTTCTTTTCGGAACAGAGAATCAGCCCGATGGTCGGGTTATCATCACTGGCGATAAAAAGTTCGTCAAACATCCGAACATAGCTGTCCATCTGCCCCACGTCCTGGTGGGCAAGTTTTCCGATCTTCAGATCGATCAACAAATAGCACTTCAGGATGCAGTTATAGAAAACAAGGTCAACATAGAAGAATTCGTCTTCATATTGAAGGCGTTTTTGACGGGCGACAAAGGCGAAACCTTTACCCAATTCCAGCAGGAATGACTGAATATTTTCGATAATCGCCGACTCAATTTCCGATTCATGCAATTGTTTTGAATCCGGCAGCCCAAGGAAATCAAGGATGTAGGGGTCTTTAATGGTGTCAACCGGATTTTTGACCGCTTGCCCTTCTGTTGCCAGTTTCAAAACGCCGTTTTTATCCCTGCTTTTCAGGAGCCGTGCGAAAAGGAAAGAGTGAATCTGCCGCTCCAGAACAGGAACGCTCCATCCCTCTTTCTCGGCTTCAATTTCATAGAAAAGGCGCTCGCTTTTGTTCTCAACCTTGGTCAGGGTCCGATAATGTGACCAGCTCAATGCAGGTGAAAACCCCTGAATGGAATCGATTTTTTCAACGGCGAAACTCAAGTCGTCCAAAACTCCACAAGGCTTGTGATGAATCTGCCGACTGCTATCCACTCGGGGCAATTCATCACAAGGCTTGTGATGAATTTCAGGCAACCGCTCGGCATATGTCTGGTAGAACAATCTGAAATAGCGCAGATTGGTGACGGAAAACCCTTTGCCGTATCGTATAAGCAGACTTTCAGAGAGTTCCTCCAAAACTCTTTTCCCATATGCCGCACGTTCATCACCCACTTGCAATTCTTGAACAATTTCGCGCCCGATCAGCCAGTAGGCGATTACCATCGCGCTGTTGACCGCATAGACAACCTGGGTCCTTGCTCGTTCCAGGATGGTCACAACACGCTCAAACAAACCGTCTTTATTTAACGTCGTCAGTTGCTGATGATCATCATTCTTGCTGTTTTCATTCATCATTCATAATTCCGCATTCATAATTATCTTTATCCTATCATACTCTTCCAGGCGCTTGCGCTTGGACATGAACTCGCCGAAGGCCTTATTCTCTTTCTTCCTGAGCACCGGGAAGGTATCCAAGATATAGGCGAAGTCATCCCGAGAAAGGCCGTAGATATGGGCGACATAAGCGTCGATCTCGGCACGGAGCTGGGCGCGGTCGCCGGTGTCTCGACGGTCGGGCAGCCGGTCATGGACTCCGCAGCGCGGTCCCCATTCTGGTGTCAGGTTCCTTGCCTCGTCCCGCAGCCGGCGTCGGATTTCTTGTTCATGGACAGGACCATAAGTATCTACTGGAGCGGTGGAGGGATACCAAAAATCGGAGGATTGCCATTCCATAGAAAAACAATTCATCCACAGAGAGGAAAATAACTCGGAAGTACATAGCAGTCTACAGGCGCAAGCAATAATAAAAGCAATCCAGTTGTGGTCAACTAAATACGAATCCTTATTTAGTATAGGCACTGGGAATTGCTCCACATAGAAGATATTCACGTTTGTTGTAATCTTCTTGCGAATGACCCAGTCTAAAACAAAAGTGCTTAGAATACCCGAAAGCAATATAGCGAGGTTTGTCGGAAGCGGGCAGACATTCAATGAGTTTCCTGTCGGATGATTTTCTGGGATTATCGTTGGAATGAAGGTTCTCTCGTTCGTGTTTGCAGCAAGAGCTCGGTAAGCAAGCCGGACAGATCTTGTTGTCGGCTTCTTGGTAGTATCCTCCACTGCCAAAAAATTTGTTGGTTTAGTCCATCCATCACTTAAAATCCATATCTGTTTGCCCTCCCAAAGTGGCAATAAATTTACTTGCTCCAGGCACTCAATCGATACAAAGAGTGAACTGTCATCCCTAATGTGGAATTCTCTTTGAAAAGAAACGTTCCAATTATGTCTAAGAAGTTCACCTAATGGAATCCGTTTATCATATATTTGGGCACAGATGTCGATATCACATTGATTGTTAAACTCCATAATACTCATGGTATCGGGGGAGAATTTCTTGACCTGCTTCATACTCATTTTCAGCGCATCGGCATCAATAGCTTGCAGCCGCTCCGGGTCATGCTCCATGAAGGTGCACTTGAACCGATCGGTTGATCCACCTTTCTGCGTGCCGAAGGTAACGAACTTGAATCGTCCGTCCACGGCACTGAAGACAGTAGGCCATCGATTCTCGAAACAGTAAAGAAAATCGATCCGGCTCCGGCTGAAAAACAGCTCCCGCAGGGGCTGGCAGCCCTGATCAGTGTAGATGCCGCTGGGCACAACGATTCCCATGCGACCATCATCGCCTATCACAGTAAAGAACTGCTCAAGGAAAAGCTTGAAGGTGTTGATGTCTCCCTTACCCAGAGCACAGTAACTCACAGGCTCCTTGAAATAGGCGCTCTGTTCGATAAATCCATCACAGTATTGTTCCCACTTCTCGGCAATGATCGGGTTATCCGCCATCAAATTCGCAGATTCGCGGTTGGCTTTCTGCTTGTCGTAGGAACGGAATCCGGGATCATAATCCGAGAAAAACTCCTGAGAATTGGGTTTTACAATATCCCATGGTGGATTACCGACTGTGGCGGAAAAACCTCCCGCCGTATCAAGCCTGAAAATGTCGGGGAACTCAAAGGGCCAATGGAAGAAACGGTGGCGGTAGTGACGGGTTTCAACCTTTTCCAGAATTTTGGGCAGGTCGGGGTTCAGAGGATTATGAACGTTTTGTTTTCTGGCCAGACTGTAAAATAACTCATGGTAATCATCGGGTTGGATGCTGCCATCCATTAAATATGACGTGTAAAGGTCTGCCAGAGGCTTGAGCGCAGACACCTTTTGTTGCGCCTGTTCAAAAACGGACTTTTGTTCACCTGTCTCGTCCTCGTCCATCGCACTGATGGACTGAACATCCTGCCCAGCTTCGGTGAGCAATTCGGCATATTCCTGAAAATTTGGAAACAGCTTGCCAGCACTGTTGTCCTTCTTTTTCCCATCCTTTTTGCGCCCGGGAATGGTCGCAAGCTGCTGGAGGGAACGGATGCCGATCAGGCTGTTTCCACAGCG
>DFZE01000036.1 GCA_002382065.1 Desulfobacteraceae bacterium UBA4064 | reverse complement strand
TTGATTCTGTCCAATTTAATTGTAAAATTGCGCGAAACACAGTTCAAATGGTCAAATTTTTTCGCGAATCATTTTACAAAAACAAGAGGTCTGGACCTACCACCGGCGAAACACGACCTATATTGCCGCATTATAAAACACCCTGTAGATCAGGGCATAATGAAGAACACCCCCTAAAAGAACCGTGACATGAAACAGTTCATGAAAACTGAAAACACCGGGCAGCATCCGGGGATATTTGATTGCGTAGATCAATCCGCCGGCTGAAAAGGCAATTCCACCACCAAACAGAAGCATTTCTTCGCCCGAAGACATATGGGATAAAATCTGTCCGATTGGCAACAGGGCCAACCACCCCATGGACATATATATAAATGTATAAAGAATTCTGGGGGCTCTCGGGAAATAAATCTGGGAAATGAAACCAAACCCGACAAACCCCCACTGCAGACAGATCATGGTCCATCGCCAGGAACCTTCCAGACAGAAATATGCCATTGGCGTATAGGTACCGGCGATCATGAAAAAAATGGCCAGCCGATCCATTTTTCGCCAGAAGGATACCTCGTTTTCTTCCTTTTTGAACGCATGATACAGGGAGCTTGCTGAAAAAAGAAATACAATGGAAAGACTGTAGATAATGGCGGTAATCCATGCCGGGACCGAAGCTGGCACTACCCGGAACAGCAGGATCATGCCGCCAAGCGACAAAACCGCACCGGCAAGATGTGAATAAAAATTGAATGTTTCCTCAGCCCTGATCCGCATGATTCCCCCCTTTTCTGACAGAGACCAGATTTCCGACAGACTTAACTGTCTTTCATGTAATCTTTATTTCTTGAAAAGGACAGGTCGAATCCGGATCTGACAATAATTTTACAGTCAAAAAAGAAACAGATCCGCACCACCGGTCACGGGTATGGCAGTACCGGTCATGTAGCTTGAATGATCTGATGCCAGAAAGGTAACCAGGGAAGCCACTTCATCCGGATTTCCCATCCGTTTTGCAGGTATTCGTTCCTTGATTCGATCCAGCATTTTTGGATCATGCAAATTGACGGCTTCTGTTGAAATAAATCCCGGCAAGACAGCGTTGACGTTGATTCCATGCCTGGTGCCTTCCAGCGCCAGAGACCGTGTGAGTCCGATCAGACCTGCTTTGGATGCGCCATACCCCGGCTGGGCAAAGGCTCCGCTTAATCCGACAAAAGAGGAAATTTCGCACCGGGTTTCCCCCAATTCATTGCGAAAACAAAAATTGTAATTCAATCAGAATTTGTAACTGATATTGCACCCAACAAAAAAGGTATCATAATCCGTAAATTCTCCGGTAATCGGCCCGCCACCTGGGTTCGCCACATTTTCAATGTCATTATTCCATGTGCGGTCTTTGGTATATACATAGGAAAAGAAAAAGTCGGAATAAACCGGACCGATCATGAAACCAACCCCAATGTTGTATAACTCGATGTTCAAGTTTTTNNAAAAAACTTGATAATCGAGTATAAGAGATTGTCGCCCTGAAATCCGACCGGGCTGACAGTTTCATCAGGGACCGGACATTCTTCGTACATGAATCCGCCTCGAAGACTGATGTCTCTGTCATAGGCATTGACTTTGTATTCCGCTCCAATTGCCCAACTCCAGGTGTTATCCCAATTCATCGGGGTTACCAATGATGTTTGGCCGGCCACCGGGTCATCGAGCATAAAATTCAATTCGTCAATTTCGGACCATTCCCACCAATACCCATCAAAGGTTATCGTAAGAGGCCCCCTTGACCAGGCAAGTCCAAACGATGCAAATTGCGGCAGCGTGATATCAAGCTGGGCTTTGGTATTGTTAATACCGATGGATATCGGACCGAGGGTGTCAATCTGGGGTGAGAAATCAACATCGAGATATTCAAAGGAATGTTTGATCTTGCTGCGGTAGTTGAAACCGGCACGCCACTCATCGGAAAACCTGAAAAACATTGCGGCATTCCACGCCAGGCCATAATCATCTCCGCTTATTTCCGAATGGACCTCATCGACACCGGGTGCGACGAATATTTTGTTCTCAAGTTTCAATTCAGCCCTTTCAACCCGTCCCCCGACAGACAGAGAAAAATTATCGGTAACCCGGTAGGCAACCACAGGGCTTAATGTCATGGTTTCCAGCTCGGCGTTTTTCCCTCCAGGTGCGAATCTGCCCTCAAAGGAATCCGGCCACTCAAAACCAAGTCCGAAAATGGAGTATTCTCCAAGTCCCAGGGAGATATTGTCGTTAATTTTGGATGTTGCATAGAAATTGGGAATCAGGAAATATCTATGACCGCAAATGACAGTTGGCACATATTTTGCTGTTTGAGAGAAACAGCGATGATATTTTCATGGTCAGGTCAGAATCTCCTATCAGTTTTCTGATCGCAGGCAAAAATTTTTCACGGTCATTGTTTGCCTCCATCATTTTTTGTTGTACCTGATGAGCATCGATTTTTGCAAATCTTTCTGCCAAGTTTGGGCATCCATTAAGGATGATTTCCATGTACTCAGCATTTTTCAGATTTTGAACCAATGGGGTTTCGCCCTTAGCGCTAAAGAAACATGAC
>DFZE01000108.1:289-8107 GCA_002382065.1 Desulfobacteraceae bacterium UBA4064 | reverse complement strand
AATAAATCCACATCTTGCTTGTCTTTTGGCCCGTCTGCTGCGTTACATCCACCGGCGCATATCCCGATATGCACCGGCGGATTCGCCTTGCAGACGAACCAAAATCCGTCGCAATCCAGTGGATTTATTTATTTCCGACAGCCTTATTGGGAAGTTACGATTTTTTCAGTTACAAATGGGCCAATCCGGTCAATACGGTCTGCCAAGAAAGAAATAGAAACTGTTGTTGCTGTTGTCGAGGGCCTGTCCGTATCCGAGATACATTGGCCCGATCGGACTGTCGGCAGCGATAAACACACATCCGGATTCCAGTATGCCTTCCGGGCCGCCGGCCACCAGTGGACCGCCGACCTCTCCGACCTCCAACGAAAATCCACCATAAATCCCTTCCAGCAGACTGCCTTTCAAAATCCGGTGATAGTACATTAACCGGCTAAACCAGAGGCTGTCACCCATCAACTGGCCGGTGGCATAACCCGACTGCTGCAAAAAACCGCCCCACTGAAACAGGTCGTACCGCGGCAACTCGTCTGAGCCGATATTGCCGCCGGCTTTCATTCCTAAATTGAAGGTATGCTGGCCGAATGACGTGACAAATGTTCCGTCCATATCCCACTTGGTATAGTCCTCATCGGCGCCAATGACGCTGATCGAGTTGAACAGTTTCGCTCCGGCCTGCCAGCCCGATCGGGGGAATTGTGTACTGTTGAGCTGATCCAGAAAAAGCCTTGCGGTAAATGCGCCCTGTTGGATATCATCCTCTCCGGGTGACAGTTCCTGAGGACCGGTGTCGAGCTCCGGGGAAAGCATGCCCCCGCTCACGCCGAGCCGCAATTCGCCATATCGCGTGAACTGGCTGCCCAGATCAATCCCGGCCAAATACGCCGTTACATCATAGGTTGCAATACGATCGCTGTCTTTGTAGATATCTGCCGTCCGCCGCTCATACGACACCTGAGGCACCATAAAAAAGTAGCCCCGCTCATCCAGTGNNGCGAATTCATTCAGGTTTTGCGATGGCTGGCAAGAATGTTGAAAAACGCATCTCCCTCGAAATCGCTTACCATCCCCAGTCCCATTCGCAGATAGTCCGGCCCCCAGGATTTTTCGACCGCATCAACCGCCAGAATTCGCCTGCCCGGTTCCTCGATAAACCGGTAGTTCACATGTTCAAAATTTCCGGCGCCATACAAACGGCGCATGTCGCGGTCCAATACATCCTGATCGATGGCCTGGCCGGGTTGTGTCTCCATGACCGCCTGTGCGGTTGCGGCATTGACGCGCGTCAGGTTTTCAAACCGGATTTCGTCAACCGGTCGCAGATCCGGCACAGAGGCAACCCGTTGATGGTTGCGCAAGGCGGCATATTCTTCGGCCGGGATGGACAATTGGGCCAGACGTTCGGCCACCTTGCGGGCAGCAGCTTCGCCAAGCGGGCTGATATCCGGCAGATTGTCAAAATCGCCGGTCGAAAAGTCGCCCAGTTCCGGTGAAATCAGAATATCATCCGGTTTTAACAGCGCCAGTGAGTTCTGGACATTCTGCTCGGTCAGAATGCTGAGCATCTGACCGGTGACGCCCAGAATCGAGCTCAGTTCCTCGCGTTTCAACAAGGGGGTCCCGACATTCACCGCGATAATGATGTCAGCGCCATTGGCAAGTGCGGTTTCCACCGGAAGATTGCTGGTGAGCATGCCGTCAACCATCAGGGTTCCGCCAATTTCCACAGGCGCCACCGCGCCGGGCACCGACATGCTGGCCCGCATGACATTTGCCAATTCACCCTCGCTGAATATCACCGCTTTGCCGGTCACGAGGTCGGTTGCCACGGCGCGATACGGGATGGGCAGTTCATCAAACCGGTGAAACCCCTTTGCCTTGGAAAGTCGCCGCAGCACGGTCTCAAGCTGAACGCCGCTCACCATACCTTTGGGAAGGCCGATTTTTCCGTCATTGATTCCGATCTCCGGGCCAAAAAAAATATCGTAGTCATCCTGTTTCTGCCGCATGGACAGCTCCTGTCGGGGCGGCTTTTCCTTGAACAGAAGTTCGGTCGAGATACCGGCAATGATTTTCTCCATTTCTTCCACACTGGTGCCCGTTGCATAGGATGCGCCAACCAGCGCGCCCATGCTGGCGCCAACAATAAAGTCTATCGGCACGCGATACTCTTCCAGAACCTTCAGCACGCCGACATGCGCGGCGCCCCGCGCGCCACCGCCGGACAGCACCAGGCCGATTTTGGGCCGTTTGGTTCCGCCCGCCGCATGAGAGGATTGGTCCCATACAGCCGATAAGGCGGGAGAAAGCAGGATGAGGGTCAGAACCAACCCGGTTACAACACTGGCTGCGCCATGATGCAATTGCGTTTTCATCTGTAGCCTTTTGTCACTGTAAATGTTCATGGCTTAGTCCGGAGGAGCGCCCTTACTCCCGGATGCGCTTCGAAAAATCCGCAGCCGTATCCGCAGCTTGCGCCCGGGCATTGACATGGGCGTGTTTCTGGATTTCGGAAAAGGGCAGGCTTTTGTCCAGCCGGCCTGTTTCATACAAATATTCCGGAACATACCCGCTTGCCAGAACCTTCCAACTGAACGGTACATGATCCGGATTGATCCGGGCATTCAGCCAGATGTTGGTGGTGCAGTTGGTCGTCAGGCTGTTGTAAAATTCAGGCTTGTCTTTCAGGCTGTTGATTTTTTCGATATACGACAGAAACAGACGCCTTCCGTCCTCGATTGGTCCATGCGCCCGATAAACGTAAACATCTTCCGGCGGATCATGGCGGTAGTTGGTGCGCAGCCGGATGACATCCCGTTCATCGGCCACCACGTAATAGAGTTCATACTGACGGAAAAACCCCTTTACAGTGGAATACCCTTCTCCCTTTTCCTTGCGTGCCTCAATGGATATGGCCAGTTGATCGCCATCGGCAAATCCAAAGCTCAGAAATACATGGGCAATGGCCGGTCCCATCCAGTAAACCGCGATTACATCTACGGATCTCAGTCTGGAAACGTAAAACGTCTTGTCATAATAGGCGGGCGTAAAGTCGGTCTCACTGCGATAGTCGAAATTGCGGATATCATGCACCGTGACCCGGTCACCATCAATGTCCGCCCAGGACATACGTTCATTTTCCGGAAGCCAGACCCGGTCATTGGAAGGCGGGATCAAAAAGAACCATGTAATGACAATTGAAAATACACAAAAAAAAATCGGAATGGATCNNGGAATAATACACAGCCAAGGTTTCCCAGCCGATAACGGCCAACAGAATGGGAGCCGTCAATATCCAGGCAATTATCCGGTACCGGTTTCCAGAAGACGACGGGTGGAGACGCCCCGATGTTCCGGTGTTCAATCCTGACATGATTATCCTCCCTGAAACGCCGGTTAATCAGAAAAAAATTCGGTTTCCCATTCAGGCCGTCAGCTTCGTCGGCCTGAACAGGTTTCTGGCAGGATATTCAGATCATTTGGGTGTAATTTTGGTGATTTTGGATCCCTGAATGCCCAATCCGCCCATCAGGCCCTTCTGGTCAAAGAAAAAGGCATAAATCCCTTCCTTGGCGGTCGTCGTGGACAAAGATCGGGCAACTCCCTCATCTACAACAACAATACTGGGGCCGACGCCAAGTTCCCATCCGTCACTTTTATCCAGATACTTGAGAGATGCGTCATCTGTAAAAAACAGGGCATACCCGAATTTCTGGGCGCCTGCCTGCAGTCCATAGGACGCAACGACCGTATTGTAGTAACCGGCGGTTTTCCCGCCTTTTCGAAGCGCGCCTTCCCCATATTGGCCCCCCACAATCAGGCCTCCCTTGATGATACTGGGAAAAACCAGAATCCCTTTTGCCACTTTGGACAGATCTTTGGCAGCCGGGGTTTGGGTATACAGTTTTTGTAATGCGGCATTGACATCCTTGTCAATCTGGGCCGCAGTGTCGGCCATGGCCGGTGTGATAAACAGGACCATCACCATCATTGAAATGACTGACAACCGAATTATGGTACGCATGATAAGCTCCTTTTTTTGGTATTGTTAAAATTATGATGCCTGATGTTTCAGTAGCAATCTGAAATGAAACTGACTTACCGCATGATATAGCCGATACCGATGCCGCCAACCCACTGGGTCGAATCGCCCTGCTGATCAACAAGCGGGCTGTCAGCCGGGTCTCCAGAGATGATGGAGCCGCGAATACCGCAACTCAACAACCAGTTTTTGCTCAAATACACATTGAGTCCCACCATGGCGTAATATTCGTTGAAACCGCCATCCGCGGTAAAGAAGGGCAGCCCGGAGGTTCCAACGTTCTTGGCATTGACACCAAAGTAGTGATTGGAATAATCGTCATCCTGGTAAAAGACTCCGGCAGTGATACCGAGATCAACCGGTTTCGCTATGGGATACCAGTAGCGGGCATTCAAGTTGGCGCGGAATCCATCGCTTTCATCTCCGATATCCTGATAGATTCTGGCGCCCAAAATAAACCGTTGACGTTTTTCACTGGCGTTGACCCAGAGAATGTCCGCAAAGGCGCCGGCTTCCACGGTGTCTTCAATCTCTTCCATCCGGCTGACAAGCTCGTCATCGACATCGTCGTCACGGCCGAACCGGTAGTTGAACAGGGGGCCGAATCGAAACTTGTCATTGTTGAGGATATTGACCGTAAACTCGTTGGCAATCAATTGAATGTAACGTTCCTGTCCTTTGAACGTGTAGCGGAAAAACGGGGCGACGCCAACGGTGTAGTCATCGGAGCCGACGTAGTCCGGCAGTGTTCCGACACCAAGACCAAATACAGTGGGCATGTTTTCGAAGTCAAGTTCGATGAAACCGGTTTTGCATGGGCCGATGGACAGGGAAGGATGGCCGTCAGACATACCAGCGACGCAGCCAGCGCCATCGATTGAGTGGTGATTTTTTTTGCATGGGTCGCTCCATGAGGTCAAAAGCGAAATTCATGCCAGATATCAATGTTATCGTGAATAAAATGATATTTCATGATGTTACAGAAAAGAAACAAGATGCCGATTTGATGAAGGGATAAAAACAAGTGCCGATATGTTGTCAATTTTGGCAACATATCGGCACCTGTTTTAAAAGTCAGCGTAACTCCGATAATGATTTTGGGAAGGCTATATCATGCCCCGTTTGGGATAACCGATTCTGTCTCGTCAATGTCCTCGTCAATCCATGCCGATAGCAGGGTGTGCGCCACGGCCAAAACCACCGGCCCCACAAAGATGCCGATCAGTCCGAAGGCGACCAGCCCACCCACAACACCGGTGAAAATGAGCAACAGGGGAAGATCTGCGCCTTTCCTGATCAGAACAGGGCGCAAAAAATTGTCCATTGTGCCGACGACCAGCGTCCAGACCAGAAGAAATGTACCCCAGCCCGGGCTGCTGGTCGCGTAGAGCCAAATCACCGCCGGGATCAACACCGGCATGGGACCGACCTGGGCAATTGCAAGCATGAAAGCTACGGCTGTCAGTACAGCGGCAAATGGAATTTGTGCGATGGCAAGGCCAATGCCGGCCAGAATCGACTGGGCCAGGGCCGTCACAACCACACCGAGGGCGACACCCCGAACGGCCTGCCCGGCCAGCAGGACCGAATGCTCGCCCCGTGGTCCGGCCAAACGGCGTCCAAATTGCATGATCCGGGATGCGGTTTGCTCCCCGGTGGCGTAAAGCAATGCCGAAAACGCCACGGTCAGCAGAAATTGCAGCAACAGGACCCCGAATCCGCCCACTTCGGAGATGAACCAGCGGATAACATTTCCGCCGTATGGCGCCAGTTTCTTGACGAAATCATTGATTCCGGCCAGGGCCGAATTTTCCCATGCCATCACGATGTCGCCACCCAGAACCGGGATTCGGCCCAGCCATTCCGGCGGAGGCGGAAGCTCGAAATAAGCCAGCGATTTCACCCAGCCTGCTATTCGGTCGGCATTCGATACGATGGTGCCAATGGCCAGCCAGAATGGAATCACCAGAACGCAGAGCAGGACAATGGTCATGACCAGAACCGCCAGTGACCGGCGTTTCCAGAGGCGGCGCTGGATTGCTGCCATCAGGGGCCAGGTGGCTGTCACAATTGTCACGGCCCAGATTGCGGCGCCCAGAAACGGTTTGAGTATCCATATCGATGTGCCGATCAGGGCGCCGATAAAAAGTATCGCGAGAAAGGTTCGGGTGATGTCGTGCCGGGTTTGATACATATGAAGTCCTTATATTAAAAGTTATATTATCCATGAATCAGTATCCGGCAATCATCTCGGCGTCATTCACCCAGCCGCCGCCCATGGCCTTGTACAGGGACACCATGGACTGAAACAGATTGTTCTGGGTCTGGGTCTGTGACAGCTCTGCGGAAAACAGACTGCGCTCCGAATCCAGGACTTCGATGTAACTGGTATATCCGTTGTCATACCGCAGCCGGGCGATTCGGGCATAGTCGGCCAGGGCCGCCACCTGCCGGGCCTGAATGGCCAGTTGTTCCCGGGTGCGCTGTTGATCGACCAACGCATCTTCCACTTCCCGGAATGCGGTCTGAATCACCTTCCGATATTGATACAGGGCCTGCTGCTGCTGGGCTTCGGCTACCTGAATCTGCCCGGCTATGGCGCCTGCCTGAAAAATGGGCGCGGTCAGGGAGCCGGTAAAATTCCACGTCCGGGCCGATCCGGTGAACAGGTCCGACAAATACACACTGGAAAAACCAAATGCGCCAGTCAGGGAAATGCTTGGGAAATAGAGCGTTTTGGCGGCGCCGATAAGCGCATTTGCGGCAACGAGATCCTGTTCCGCCTGACGGATATCCGGACGTCGTTCCAGAAGATCGGACGGAAGGCCTGCCGGTATGGCCGGCAGGACCAGTTCATCGATGGTTTTGCCGCGTAAAACGGCGCCGGGATTATGACCCAGAAGGATGCTGAGGGCGTGTTCCTGCTGGGCGATGAGCTTTTGGGTGGACGGTATCGTGGCCAGAGCGGATTCATACTCGGACCGGATCTGGCTCAGTTCCAGCTCGGATACGATCCCGCCCTGAAACCGCATCTGAAACAGCCGCAGGGAATCGGCGCGGGATTGAACCGTGCGCTGGCTGATCTCGAGCTGACGGTCCAGATTTCTCAAGGATACATAACTGCCCGATACCGCGGAGACCAGTGTCAGGATAATGCTGCGACGGCCTTCTTCGCTGCTGATCAGATTGGCCCGGGCCGCTTCGTTCTCCCGGCGTATCCGGCCCCATAAATCGATTTCCCAACTGGCGCTGAGGCCTGCCTGATAAAAATTATCCGTATCCGAAACAGAGTCGGGCAGGGGGGTCCGGCCGCTTGACGTCACTTTTTCCCGGCCACCGGCTGCGCCGCCATCCACCCGGGGAAACAGACCCGATCGGGTGATGGCCATCTGGCCCAGAAATTCTTCTATCCGGGCCGTGGCGATTTTGATGTCCTGGTTCTCCCGCAGGGCCGTGTGAATCAGATCGTTCAACACCGGGTCCTGCATTTCTTTCCACCAGGCAAGGTTGACGATTTTTTGCGTCTGAGTCTCTTCAAACCGCCATTTCGACGGAGAGTCAATATCCGGCCGCTGGCAGTCCGGACCCATCAGCATGCATCCGTTGAGTAACATCAAGAGTACCAGATAACCCGGTAGCTTTTTCATGATTGGGCACCTCCTCATGGGGTTCGACCAGACCCGGTTTAAAATATGAATTTTCCCACCATATAATATATCTATCTGGGTATGCACATGACTCAAGTAGATACTATAGTGTTTGAACGAAAACTCCTG
>DFZE01000108.1:0-162 GCA_002382065.1 Desulfobacteraceae bacterium UBA4064 | reverse complement strand
ACTTGAGTCAAGTGCATATGCATATATATCTATATCTTTTTGGGATAACCGGTCAATTCGTTTTCCCATTCTCATCACGAATTCTTCCACAAATGCACTGACCATAAACGGGATGTCCCCCAAACAGCCCCGTAAGGCCCGAAAAGGGTATATTCGAAATGA
>DFZE01000253.1 GCA_002382065.1 Desulfobacteraceae bacterium UBA4064 | reverse complement strand
CCAAGAGATCAAGAGTTCTGAAGCTGGCGCTTGGGAACCAGGACTTGAGTAAGAAGTGTAAACCAGAGAATGAAGGATGCCCAATCTTACAATGTCCGCGCAACCGTCAGTGCATCCACGCGGCCTGCGCCGGCCCGCAGCAATACCCGGGCGCACTCATCGAGGGTTGCCCCGGTGGTATAGACATCATCGATCAGAAGTATCCGCGCATCGGTCATGCCTGCACATTTTTTCGAGTCAACGCCAAACGCGTTTCGAATATTCCGTTTCCGGTCCGCTTTTCCCAACAGCATCTGAGACCGGGTTTTGCGGACCCGTTTCAGAATGTCCCTCTCGATATCCGGAAAAATATTCCCGGGCCTGGCCATCTTAAACAGGGATTCCCATTCTTTTATCAGCAGATCCGCCTGGTTGAATCCCCGTTGCCGCAAACGGGACGGGTGCAAGGGGACCGGCATGACCATATCGATCGGATGTCTGTCACTGAAATCCAGAAAAATGCGAAACAACAGCCGCCCAATGGGTTTGGCAAGTTGAATTTTTCCCGCATATTTCAACTGATGAACCGCGATTCGGAGAATATCGCCATAGACGCCCGCAGCCCGTGCCGATGCAAAACGGCGGGTTTTGCGGATGCAGGTGCCGCAGATATGATCCCGGTCGTCCCGACCGGCAAACATGGTCCCGCAAATCGGGCACAATGGCGATGTAATGGGTTGAAAACCGGGCAGACAGTCATTGCAGAAAAAATGATTCAGCAGGCTGTCGTCCGAAATGATCAGCGAACCGGATTCATGCCGATTCTCCGGATGTCGGATGCGAATGAACCGTTGGCATTTCAGGCAGCGGGTTGGAAAAATCGCATGGATCAGAATGGATGCCAAACGCCTGAAAAGCAAACAGCCATCCATTTTCATTTCTTTCATGCCTCCGTTCCTGTGCTCCTTTAAACCGGGTAATTGTTACCCGAATTATTATCCCAAGGTCCACCAGAACACAATCAGTTTTCCGGAACACGAGGTTAATTCCATTTTTTCCTGTGAATCCGAACAGTATCTGTCCGGTTCCCTGAAATAAACAATTGAGTCTATCTTCAAAATCGGTTAAAAGATGAAATTTTGAAATTGAATTTTCAATCCGGTTCTCTTTTTATGCAATCGGCCACTTCGATACCTTTAAAATGCATCAACCATACAGCTCGCACAGGAGACCGAATGACTTCCCCCAAACGCATATTAAGCGGCATGCGCCCGACCGGCCCGCTTCATCTTGGCAACTATCATGGCGCCCTGGCCAACTGGGTCGAAATGCAGCATCATTATGACTGTTTTTTCTTTATTGCGGACTGGCATGCCCTGACCAGTGATTATGAAAAACCCGATTCGATTGCCACCTTTGTTCACGAAATGATGATTGACTGGCTGAGCGCCGGGCTGTCACCCGAGAAATCCACACTGTTTGTGCAGTCTCTGGTCCCTGAACATGCCGAACTGTTTTTACTGTTGTCCATGATCACACCGGTGCCGTGGCTGGAGCGCAACCCGACCTACAAAGATCAGATCATTCAGCTTGAAAACAAGGATTTGTCAACATTCGGATTTCTGGGGTATCCGGTTCTTCAGGCCGCAGATATCATCATGTACAAGGCCAATGGCGTTCCGGTTGGAATCGATCAGGTGCCCCATGTCGAAATTACCCGGGAAATTGCACGCCGTTTCAACTTTCTTTATCAGAACGTGTTTCCGGAACCCGAAGCCATTCTGACCCCGACGTCCAAAATTCTGGGGCTGGACCGCCGGAAAATGAGCAAAAGCTATGGAAATGCCATATATCTGTCGGACACCCCTGAAACCATCTCCGCCCGTGTGGCCACCATGATTACGGATCCAAACCGGGCCAGACGCACGGATCCGGGAAATCCGGATATCTGTAATGTATTTGAATTTCATAAATTATATTCTCCAACGGAAATGGTTGACCAGATCAACGGGGATTGTCGACGGGCGGCTGTCGGGTGTGTCGAATGCAAAAAGATGATGGCTGCAAGCCTGATACAGGCGCTTGCCCCCATACGGGAAAGGCGCGCCCATTATGAAGCCCATCCCGAACGGGTCAAGGAAGTTATCATGGCTGGCAGCGACAGGGCCAGGACCGTCGCCCGACAAACCATGGATGAGGTGCGTTCCGCCATCAAGCTGAAGCTGGATTTGGCGTAACTGCCGGACCTCGCGGGTACGGAAATGACGCTCTCAAATCTGACATATCACATTTCAAATCACCAAAAGGACCGGTTCCATCATGGCGGCTGAAAAGACCAGCGATGTTATTGAAAAACGTAAACTGAAAATTGAAGCTTTAAGGCAGAGCGGCATCAATCTCTATCCCAATGATTTCAGCGTGTCACATTCAATTCGGGAGATACTGGATATCATTGACCAGACCGGCGATGAGGCCGGGCTTGCAGAGACGGTTTTCTCTGTGGCCGGCCGAATGATGGCCATCAACCGGTTTGGAAAATCCGCCTTTATCCGTTTCAAGGACCGGTCCGGTCAATTGCAGGCATATGTTCAGAAAGACAAGATCGGACTGGAAACCTATGATTTGTTCAAGCAGCTCGAGGTGGGGGATATCGTTGGTCTGACCGGGACCCTGTTCAAAACAAGAACCGGTGAATGGACCCTTCTGGCGCTCTCGCTCCGACTGGTCTGCAAGGCGGTCATGCCGCTTCCGGAAAAATTTCATGGCCTGAAAGATGCTGAAAAACGCTACCGGCAGCGGTATGTGGATCTGATCATGAATCCCCACGTGCGGGAAATATTCTCCAGACGATCCAAAATGATTCAGGCAATCCGGTCTTTTCTGATTGGTCGTGAGTTTACCGAGGTTGAAACCCCCATGATGCAGACCATGGCCGGTGGCGCAGAGGCAACGCCGTTTGTCACGCATCACAATGCACTCGATATCGACCTGTATCTCCGGATTGCTCCAGAGCTGTACCTGAAACGACTGGTGGTGGGGGGATTTGAGCGTGTTTTTGAAATCAACCGGAATTTCCGGAATGAAGGGGTTTCCACCCGGCATAACCCGGAATTCACCATGCTCGAATTCTATCAGGCATATGCCACCTATCAGGACCTGATGACATTGACAGAAGCCATGTTTGCAGAAACGGCCCGGGCGGTTGCAGGCGGCACGCAAATTGTCTATCAGGAACACACCATTGAACTGTGCGGCCCATATGCCCGGATGACCCTCGGGACGGCCCTTGCGGAAATTGGCGGCGTCCATCCGGATATTCAGAACAGCGCCGAAAAACTTCTGGAATTTGCACATTCCAGAAATATTGCCATCCCCCCGAAAACCCGCTTGGGGAAAATCATTACCAAGCTGTTTGATGTCCTGGTCGAGCCCCACCTGATTCAGCCGACATTCATTACCGGTTATCCGGTTGAGGTATCACCGCTGTCCCGACGCAGTGAGTCCTGTCCGGACCTGACGGACCGGTTCGAGCTGTTCATCGCCGGATATGAAATTGCAAACGGGTTTTCCGAACTCAATGACCCGGAAGATCAGTATGAGCGCTTCCGTATGCAGGTCGAAGACCGGGAAGCCGGAGACAAGGAAGCGCATCGCATGGATATGGATTATATCGAAGCCCTGGAATATGGCCTGCCGCCGACTGCCGGAGAGGGAATCGGCATCGACCGGCTTGCCATGCTGTTGACCGATTCGGCGTCCATCCGGGAAGTCATTCTGTTTCCGCATATGAAACCGGTCATCAATGAGTAATTCGGGAAGGCTGGATGACGGCCCAGGACAAGGCCCTGTTTTCGGGTATGGGATGTGATGATGCGATTTGAATATTTTATCGGACGACGCTATCTCAGGGCCAGACAACGCCAGGCATTCATATCCCTGATCACCCTGTTGTCCATTACCGGCGTGGCTGTCGGGGTGATGGCACTGATTGTGGTGATTGCGGTCATGGCCGGCTTTGAATCCGATCTGAAATCACGTATTCTGGGTGTGGAATCCCATATCGTGATCATGAAACAGGGCGAGCGGTTCGAAGACTATTCCCGCATCACGGATGTTGTGGAAAAAATACCGGGTGTTGTGGCCACCACACCCTTTATCATGACCCAGGTCATGATCCGCTCAGCGTCCGGATTGTCCGGCGCTGTGGTCCGGGGCATTTCACCCGACACGGTTGGGCGGGTCATCAAAAATTTCAATGTCGATGACCTGATGCGTCTGGATGGATCATCTTCTGACGCCCAATCCGCATCCGGTTTGCCCGGCATTATCCTGGGGAAGGAATTGGCCCGAAGTCTCGGTGTTTATCAGGATGATCTGGTCCATATCATTTCTCCCCGGGGGGCGATTACGCCTGCCGGAATCATGCCATCCATGAAACGCTTCAAAGTCGTCGGTCGCTTTGAATCCGGCATGTATGAATACGATGGCTCCCTGGCCTATATTCATCTTCGGGATGCCCAGAAACTGACCAACCTGGAAGAATCGGTAACCGGTATTGAAGTTCGCATTGAGGACATCTATCAGGCGGCATCCATATCAAAAACCATATCCCGTACACTGGGCTATCCCTATTGGACCAAAGACTGGATGCAGATGAACCGGAACCTGTTTTCCGCGTTAAAGCTTGAAAAAACCGTCATGTTTATCATTCTGGCATTGATTATTCTGGTGGCCGCTTTTAATATTGCCAGTACACTGATCATGATGGTCATGGAAAAAACCCGGGATATCGCCATATTGAAAACCATGGGCGCAACGGACAGCAGCATTCGAAAAATATTTGTTTTCAAGGGGATGGCCATTGGCGCACTGGGTACGTTTATCGGGGTCTCACTGGGCGTCATCCTGTGCAAGCTTCTGGAGCACTATCAGTTTATCGAGTTGCCCGGAGATGTCTATTATCTCAGCAAGCTGCCGGTTCTGTTAAACGTGATGGACATTGGCGTCATTGCGGGCAGTTCCATGGTCATCTGTTTCCTGTCAACCCTGTATCCGGCAAGACAGGCGTCCCGCCTGAATCCGGTCGAAGCGATCCGTTATGGGTGATAATGAGCAGATGGCAAAACCGGACCCGGTGCAGGAACCATTGGTGTCGGTTCGACAAATCAGCAAAAGCTTTTACAGCAGCGGTGTTCGCATCGAGATATTGAAAGATGTTGACTTTGAGATTCGAAAAGGCGAAACCATAGCCATTGTAGGGGCTTCCGGAATTGGAAAATCCACATTTCTTCATATTCTGGGAACGCTGGAGAAACCGGACTCCGGATCGATGCAGTTCGGCAGCAGGAATCTGTTTGATATGAATCCGGTTCAACTGGCGGCATTTCGAAATACATCCATTGGATTCGTGTTTCAGTTTCATCATCTGCTTCCGGAGTTCAGCGCCATTGAAAACGCCATGATGCCGGCCCTGATCAAGGGCGATTCCATGCCGCATGCCCGGCTTCAGGCAGAACAGATTCTGGTGCGGGTAGGATTGAAGGATCGGCTGGGGCACCGGGTCAGCCTGCTTTCCGGCGGAGAGCAGCAGCGCGTGGCTCTGGCACGGGCCCTGGTGCTGAAGCCGGCCCTGATTCTGGCGGATGAGCCAACCGGGAATCTGGATGAGAGCAACAGTGAAACCGTGCATCGCCTGCTGATGGAACTGAATGAGGAATTTCACATGACAATGGTGGTGGTTACCCATAATCGGGATCTGGCCGGCCTGATGTCGCGCCATGTTACCCTTCAACATGCCAGATTGGTGGAAACACGCTGAGGTGTCGTTATGTTCAAACGGATATGCCTGATGGTTGTCCTGGTCCTGGGATTGGGTATGCAGCCGGTTCATGCCGCGCAGACCATTAAAATTCTTGTTTTTCCATTTGAAATTCATGCACCGCAGAATCTGGACTATCTGAAAAACCAGATACCGGAAGCAGTGGGACGCAATCTGGAAAAAGATGGGGCCAGCCTGATCAAACCGGAAATCCAGGCTGAAGCGGCTGATGCCCTGAAGGCAAATGATATTTCCAGACTGCAACAGATCGGTCTCAATGCCGGCGCAGATTATATCATCTGGGGAAGCATGACCTGGCTTGTCCAGAATTTCAGTATTGATTCCCGAATGGTGGATACCACCGGCGGAAAATTTCCGGCCGTATTTTTTTCAGAGGGTGAAGGCATCGAAAACCTGGCGCCGGCCATTAAAAAAATTACCAATGAAATGGGACTGCGGTTGTTCAAACGGGATAAAATCGCAGACATCACCATTGTCGGCAATCGCCGAATCGAGGCGGATGCCATCCTGCGAACCATAAAAACCCAGCCGGGCGATATCTACATGGCCCAGAATCTGTCCAATGATCTGAAAGCCATCTACGGCATGGGCTATTTTGAGGACGTCCGAATCGAGGCCGAGGACACAACCGGCGGTAAACGGATCATTTTTAAGGTTCGGGAAAAACCGACCATCCGGCTGATCAGCTTTTCCGGAAACCAGGTTTTTGAAAATGACAAACTTCTGGAAAACATGGATATCAAGACCGGCTCCATTTTGAATATTTTCAAGGTTCAGAGCAATATCAACCGCATCCTGAATCTGTACAAGGAAAAAAACTACCATAACGTCAAGGTCACCTACGCCATCAAAACCCTGGACAACAATCAGGGTGATCTGGAATTTGTCATCGACGAGGGTGAAAAGATCAAAATCAAGGAAATCCGGTTTGAAGGCAATGCGGCATTTCCCGCCAAAAAGCTGAAAGGTGTCATGAAAACCGATGAAAAAGGCTTCTGGTCCTGGCTGACATCCTCAGGAGAACTGAATCGGGAAGATCTGAATCAGGATGCGGAACTTCTGGCTGCCTTTTACCACAATAACGGCTATATTCAGGCCCGGGTCGGCGAACCGGTCGTGGATTTTTCCAATGAATGGATTTATGTCACGATCAAAATTGATGAAGGCGCCCGGTTCAAAGTTGGAAATGTCCGGGTCTCGGGTGATCTTCTGACATCCGAAGCGGAATTGCTGGCGCTTTTGAAAATTTCAAAGGAATCCTTTTACAATCGGGAAGTCATGCGAAATGATGTGCTGGCATTGAATGACTATTACGCCGATGAAGGATATGCCTATGCGGATGTCATGCCCAAAATCGATCAGAATGCCAAGGATCTGCTGGTGGATATCGATTATGTGATCACCCGGGGATCACAGGTATATTTTGAACGGATTCAGATATCCGGCAACACCAAGACCCGTGACAAGGTCATTCGACGGGAACTCCAATCCTATGAACAGGAACTGTTCAGCGGAAAAAAACTCAAGCGGGGCATTCGAAATCTCTACCGGCTGGATTATTTTGAAGATATCAAGGTCAATACCGTCAAAGGCAGTGAGCCAGACAAAATGATTCTGGATATCGTGGTCAAGGAAAAACAAACCGGCACATTTACCATCGGCGGCGGTTACAGCAGCATCGAAAACGTGTTTTTTGTCGGCGCGGTCACCCAGCGGAACCTCTTCGGACGTGGACAGATTCTGCAGTTCAAGGGAGAGATTGGTGGCACAACCACCCGATACAATCTGGGTTTTACCGAACCCTGGCTGTTTGATATTCCCCTGTCGGCGGGTGTTGACCTGTATGATCAGGAACGGGATTATGACACCTATGATCTGGACACCACCGGCGCCGCCCTGCGGTTTGGATATCCGGTTTGGGACTATACCCGGGCGTATGCGACCTATACCCTTGAACAGAACGACATGTATGATCTGGATGATGACCTGTCCAATTATTTCAAGGCAATGGAAGGTGAAAATATCACCAGCAGTATCACCCCGTCCCTCCGGTACGATTCCAGGGATCGGGTGTTCAACCCGACAGAGGGGGCCAACCACGCGCTGTCTGTTGAATATGCCGGTGATTTTCTGGGCGGAGATATCGGCTTTACCAAATATATCGCAGAGACCGGCTGGTACTTTCCGCTTTTCTGGGGAACCGTTGGATTTGCCCATGCCAAAGCCGGACTGCTGGATCAGCATCCCGATGAACTGCTGCCGCCGTATGAACGGTTCTATCTGGGGGGCATCAATTCACTGCGCGGATTCGACTGGCAGGAACTCAGTCCGGTTGACGAAAACGGCGATTATATCGGTGGCGACAAATATGTTCAGATGAACCTGGAATGCATTTTCCCGCTTCTGAAAGACGCTGGTCTGATGGGTGTCGTATTTTATGACACCGGAAATGTGTATAATGATGATGAGGAAATCGCTTTGGACAACCTGAGACAAAGTGCCGGTTTTGGTATCCGGTGGTACTCTCCAATGGGTCCGATCCGGCTGGAAAACGGATTTATTCTGGATCCCAAAGAAAATGAAAGCAAAAGCGGGAAATGGGAATTTACCATGGGGTCGGCGTTCTGATGAACTTTCGGACCATGAGATGAATTTTTCGGCAGAGAATAATATAATTTGAAAAGGAACAGGTATGATGCGTTTTTTACGGTATGGCGTTGCTGTTTTGATTGTGATGGGTTTCGCTGCGATTTCCGTCCATGCAGCAGATAACAAAATTGCTGTGGTTGATTTTCAGAAGATACTGGAGGTTTCCAATGCGGGCAAGGCGGCTCAGGCTGAAATCAACAAGCAGGGCAAGCAGATGGAGTCTGACCTGAAAGAAAAAGGGTCTGAAATTGAGGATATGGAAAAGAAACTGGATCGCGAGTCCCTGGTGATGAGCAAAGAAATGCGGGATGAAAAGCAGCGTGATCTTCGCATCAAAGTCAGCGATTTCAAGGCGCTTCAGCAGAAATATATGGAAGATTTCAAACTGATGGAAAACAGGATCATCAGCAAAATTCAGAAAGAAGTTGTTGAAATCATTCAGGAGTATGGAAAGAAAGATAATTTTATGCTGATTGTTGAAAAACGTACCGGTGGTGTGATTTATGCCCAACAGGCAGTTGACATTACCGATAGCATCATTCAACTGTATAACGCCCAGTCGCCGGAAAAAGCAGAGGGCGCGACAGAAAAGAAAAAATAGGACCATCTGTCCCATGAAACTTTCGATTGCCGAAATTTCCCGCCTGATCCAGGGAACGGTCCATGGGGATAGCGCCATGATCATTCATGGCGTCGCGTCTTTTGAAACGGCGAAGGAAGATCAGATAACCTTTGCGTACCAGCCCAAATTTCTCAAAAATCTTGGGCAAACCCGGGCTGGCGCCATCCTGGTCCCTGAAAATGTCACAAACGGGTACGGATGTCTGATTCGGGTCAAAAATCCCCAGTTGGCCTTTAATTCCCTGGTTCGGCGCTTTCATCCCGAAATCCATCCCGGATTGGGCGTCAATCATCAGGCCTGTATCGAAGATCATGTCACCGTGGGTGAGAATTGTGCCATCGGACCATTTTCGGTTATCCAGAGCGGAACCCGTATCGGAAACCGGGTCACGATTCATTCCCATGTCACGATCGGCCGGGACGTGGTCATTGGTGACGATGTTGAAATATTTCCGCAGGTTTCCATTCTTCATGATACCCAAATTGGAAATCGGGTCATTATTCAGTCCGGAAGTGTCATTGGCAGTGATGGATTCGGTTATGTACCGGAGGGTGGGGTCTATCATAAAATTCCGCATATCGGATATGTTCAGATCGATGACGATGTGGAAATCGGGGCGTGCAACACCATCGATCGGGCGACTTTGGGAAAAACCTGGATACAGAAATGTGTCAAAACCGATAATCTGGTTCATATCGCACATAACGTTGTTATCGGCGAAAATTCCCTTGTCGTGGCGCAGGTCGGTATATCCGGCAGTGTCACAATCGGCAGGGGGGTGATTCTGGCAGGCCAGGCCGGCGTGTCCGGGCATCTGACGATCGGAGACGGCGCCACCATTGGACCCCAGGCCGGCATCGCCCAGTCTGTTCCACCCGATACCGTGGTTTCCGGATCGCCGCAAATGCCACATGGTCAATGGCTTCGGGTGCAACGGGTTATCGCCCACCTTCCTGAGCTGAAGAAAAAAATATCGGAACTGGAAAAGCGTTTGGCTGCCCTGGAAGGATGATGGCAGGGGCCCGAAAGTATATCAGATGGGAGACTTGAACATGGATCGGATTATGGACATTCGCGATATCCTCAAACGGCTTCCCCACCGGTATCCGATGGTGATGATTGATCGGGTGATCGAGCTGGTCCCCGGCGAAAAAATTGTTGCATTAAAAAATGTCACCATCAACGAGCCGTATTTCTGCGGACATTTTCCGTCCAATCCCATCATGCCGGGCGTGATGATTATCGAAGCCATGGGGCAGGCCGGGGGCATACTGGCGGTTGCCCAAATCCCGACGGACGCTGAACTGGAAATTGTGTATTTCATGGGCTTTGACAAGGTCAGATTTCGAAAACCCGTTGTTCCAGGTGACCAGTTGATATTGGAGATTCGTCTGCTGAAACAGCGGATGAAAACCGTCAAAATGGCCGGCAGCGCATTTGTTGACGATAAGCTGGTGGCTGAAGCCGAGTTTTTGGCTGCTTATGGAGAGGATATATGATTCATCCGACTGCAATTGTCAGTTCTGATGCAAAAGTTGGTGAGAATGTCACAATCGGTCCGTACGCGGTGATTGCGGGTGATGTGATCATTGGGGATGGCACCCGAATCGGGCCCCATGCCACAATTGATCCCTATGTCACGATTGGTGAAAACTGTCATATCTATCAGTTTGCCTCTATTGGCGCTGCGCCCCAGTCCATAAAATTTGAAGGCAAAAAAACAGTTGTTGAAATCGGTCATGATACCGTTGTCCGCGAGTTTGTCACCATTCATCGGGGCACTGTATCGGGCGGTGGTATCACGATTGTTGGAGACCACAATCTCTTGATGGCCTATTCCCATGTCGCCCATGACTGCAAGACCGGATCACATGTCATCATGGCCAATGCCGCAACCCTGGCGGGTCATATTGTTCTGGGGAACCATGTGACGGTGGGCGGACTGGTCGCGATTCATCAGTTTGTCCGGGTTGGGGACTATGCGTTCATCGGTGGCAAATCGGCTGTCGTAAAAGATATTCCACCGTTTGTCATCGCTGCCGGAGATCGGGCGGTTCTGCATGGACTGAATTCGGTTGGATTGAAACGTCACGGGTTTTCTCCGGAAACCCTGTCCCTGCTCAAACGGGCCTACCGGATTGTGTTCCGGATTGGACTGACGTTAAATGAGGCCATCGAGAGGGTCAAGGCCGAGGTGGACATGATTCCCGAGGTTCAATCGTTCATCGAATTTCTTCAGACCTCGGAACGGGGCGTGACGCGGTGATGATCCGGCCCCATAACACCCCCCGTCAAATTCGCTGGAATCCATGTCAGTAAAACGCATTGGGCTCATTGCAGGGAGCGGTCAGTTTCCGGTTCTGTTTGCAAAAATCGCCAGATCCAAAGGCTATCTGGTTTATGCCGCCGCATATATTAACGAAGCGGATGCAGCGATAGGCGATCATGTCGATGCCCTGGAATGGCTGCATCTGGGACAAATCCGTCGCCTGATTCAATTTTTTCAGCATCACCAGGTCACCGAAGCCGTGATGCTGGGCGCCATTCAAAAAACCAGCATGTTTACCGACATCCGTCCGGATATCCGTGCCGTCATGATGATTGCCACCCTGCGCAGTACCCATGATGATGCCATTTTACGCGGGTTTGCCCATCTTCTGGAAAAAAAAGGCATCCGAATTCAACCCTCCACATTTCTGTTGCCGGACCTTCTGGCGCCTTCCGGGGTCTGGACAAAACGCAAGCCCAGTGCATCCGAAAAGTCGGATATCGAACTGGGGCTGACATTGGGACGTGAAATCGGAAGACTGGACATCGGCCAGTGTGTTGTCATTGGCGGCGGATCGGTTCTGGCTGTCGAGGCCATCGACGGGACAGACGCCACTATTTTGCGGGGCGGGGCACTTGGCAAAGGCAATGCGGTTGTGGTCAAGGTCTGCAAACCCAATCAGGATACCCGGTTTGATATTCCGGCGGTCGGACATCAGACGGTTGAAGTCATGCATCAGGCCGGCGTTCGGGTTCTGGCTGTCGAAGCCTGCAAGTCCGTGGTATTTGACCGGATTCAGATGATTGAAAAGGCCGATAATTACGGGTTGACCCTTATCGGGATTTAGAACCCCTCACGCTTTTCAATTGAAGATGGACATGTTCAATCAATGAAAAAAATCAGAGTTGGCGTCATTGGAGTGGGGTATCTGGGCAAGTTCCACGCGGAAAAATATTCACGCATGGACCATGTTGAGCTGGTTGGTGTCGTGGATTCCGATCCGGACCGGGCCAGGGAAATTGCACGCCAGTTTTCCACAACCCCCTATTTTTCCCATCGGGACATCCTTGATAAAGTGGATGCGGTCAGCATTGCGGTTCCAACCCCCAATCATTTTGAGGTGGGCAAAGATTTTCTGGAACACAATATCGATGTTCTGATTGAAAAACCCATCACGGACTGTCTGGAACAGGCCGATGGTCTGGTCGATCTGGCCAGAAACCGGGGCCTGGTGCTTCAGGTGGGTCATCTGGAACGATTCAATCCAGCCGTTGTCGCACTGAAGGATATCATCACCCGTCCGATGTTTATCGAGTCGCATCGTCTGAGCATATTCAAGTCCAGATGTACCGATGTCAGCGTCATTCTGGATCTGATGATTCATGACATCGATCTGATTCTGGGTTTTGTGCACTCGGACATCAAAGACATTCATGCCTCCGGCATTCCGGTCATTTCCAGGCATGTGGACATTGCCAGCGTCCGACTGGAATTTGAGAATGGCTGTGTCGCCAACGTCACGGCCAGCCGGATATCCCTAAAAAATGAACGAAAACTCCGGCTATTCCAAAAAGATACCTATGTGTCAATTGATTTTGCCTCGCGTGACATCCAGGTGATTCGTCGAGATGGCAATCAGACAGACGGCGTCATTCCCGGGACGGATATTCAGAAATGGACACTTGACAAGGGTGACGCACTCGAGGCCGAACTGACCGCATTCATTCATTCGGTTTCACACCGGCAGGTGCCGGAGGTTACCGGAGAAATGGGACGGGATGCGCTCAAAATTGCCCTTCACATCATGGATAAAATCCGGATTTTCAATCAGAATCATGCAGAAGCGTTAACCGGATGAATGACACGGCATCGTTAAAATGCGTCATGATAATCGCCGGCGAAGCCTCCGGTGATCTGCATGGCGCCAATCTTGTCCGGTCCATGCGGCGGAAACATCCCAATCTGATTTTTTTTGGAATCGGCGGAAATGCCCTGCGGAAGGCGGGGGTCCGGATTCTGGTGGATTCATCCACCCTTTCTGTTGTGGGAATCACCGAGGTGTTTGCCAAAATTCCACAGATCCTGAAGGGCTTTTCCGCCACAACCCGCATGATGACGCTTCTTCGACCGGATCTGTTGATTCTGATCGATTTTCCGGATTTCAATCTGAGGGTGGCAAAAACCGCAAAACGGATCGGAATTCCGGTTTTATACTATATCAGCCCGCAGATATGGGCCTGGCGTTCCGGAAGGGTCAGGACCATTGCCAGACGGGTTGATCACATGGCCGTCATTTTGCCGTTTGAAGCCGGGTTCTATCACCAGCACCATGTTCCGGTAACATTTGTCGGGCATCCCCTGCTGGATATCGAAACCGATCCTTCCCGCGATGCCATTCCGCCCGAAGCGCCCCGGAACCCCACGATAGCGTTTCTTCCCGGTTCCCGGGAAGGTGAAATTCATCGGCATCTGCCCATCATGATTCAATCCGCTGTCAGACTGCAAAAAATGGTGCCGGACATCCGGTTTGTCGTATCTCAGGCCCCGGGTATTCGCCGCGAATTTCTCGACCCGATATGCCGTCCGATATCGGATCAAATTTCCATTGAAATTGACGATCGTGACATCGGCGATGTGTTTGACCGGTGCCACATGGTTGTTGCCGCTTCAGGCACGGTGACGCTTCAGGCCGCCATTCACGGCAAACCCATGATCATCATTTACCGGGTGTCCCCCCTGTCCTATTGGCTGGGCCGGGCACTGATTCAGGTGAAACATATCGGACTCATCAATCTGGTTGCCGGTGAATCGATTGTGCCCGAACTCATTCAGCAGAACGCATCGCCCGAAGCCATCACCGATATTTCGTATCGACTGCTGACACACCCGGAAGAGCATGACGCCATTCGTCAGAAACTTCTGAAAGCCAAAACCATTCTGGGTGGCCCCGGAGCATCCGGAAGAGTTGCCGATATTGCCCTTCAACTGTTGAATGTCCACGATGAAACTGCCAATCCCCACATTCCGTGAACGTCATAAACAGATTCTCTTCCTGATTCGGGACAGTTGGCACAAGCTGTTTCTGGCAATGATTTGCATGCTGGTTATGGCCGGCGCCACATCGGCTACCGCGTTTCTGGTCAAACCGGTTCTGGATGACATTTTTTTCAGTCGTGACCTGACCATGCTAAAACTGATTCCACTGGCGGTGATCGTGATTTATCTCCTGCGCGGCATCAGCATGTATGGTCAGGATTATCTCATGAACGATGTGGGCCAGGGGATTATTCGAAAGCTTCGCAACATGCTGTATGACCGGATCCAGGATCTGCCATTGGCATTTTTTCATGCTGAAAAAACCGGTGTGCTCATGTCCCGGATCACCAATGACGTCAACATCATCCGCAACATGGTCTCGACAGCGGTGACGGCCTCGCTCAGGGACTGCTTTTCCATTATCGGCCTGACCGGTGTGATTTTTTACCGGGACTGGAAACTGGCGCTCTATGCGTTGATCATTCTGCCTGTTGCATTCATTCCGGTTGTCAAATTTGGCAGGCGGGTCAGGCGGGTCAGCACCGGATGTCAGGAATCCATGGCCGAAATGAACGCATTCCTGCACGAAACCTTCTCCGGAAATAAAATCGTCAAGGCATTTGGCATGGAACCGTATGAAAAAAACCGGTTTCATCAGAAGACAGAAGAGCTGTTTCAGCTCGAAATGAAAGCGGTGGTCGCCAAGTCCCTGTCATCGCCCATCATGGAGTTTCTGGCAGGCCTCGGCATCGCGTTTATCATCTGGTATGGCGGCTACCGGGTCATCAATGGTGCATCAACCGCCGGAACGTTTTTTTCGTTTATGGCAGCGGTGTTGATGCTCTATGATCCGGTCAAAAAACTGAGCGGGTTGAACAATTCGATTCAGGAGGGACTTGCTGCCGCCGATCGGGTGTTTGACATTGTCGAAACGGTTCCGGGTATCCGGGAATCCGCCAATCCGGTCCATATCCGGCAGGGACCACACTCGGTCCGGTTTCGGGATGTCTGGTTTCAGTATGATGACGTCATGGTGCTGAAAAATATCAACCTGAGGGTCAAGGCCGGTGATATTGTGGCACTGGTCGGCATGAGTGGCGGCGGCAAAACATCCCTGGTGAATCTGATCCCCCGGTTTTATGATGTCAGCCGCGGTGCGGTTCTGATTGACGGCATTGATGTCCGGGACGCATCCATCCAGTCACTTCGACATCAGATTGCCATAGTCACTCAGGAACCAATCCTGTTCAATGACACCATTCGCAACAATATCTCTTATGGAAATCCATCGGCCCAAATGCCTGAAATTGAACGTGCGGCGCGTGCCGCCTATGCCTGGGAGTTTATCGACCGGCTGCCAAACCGGTTTGATTCAAGCATTGGCGAACTGGGCAGTCGCCTGTCCGGCGGTGAAAAACAGCGGATCTGCATTGCCCGGGCCCTGTTGAAGGATGCGCCGATTCTGATCCTGGATGAAGCCACATCGGCGCTGGACTCGGAATCGGAAATGCTGGTTCAGAAGGCTCTGGAAAATTTGATGAAGGGTCGTACCACATTTGTCATCGCGCACCGGCTGTCCACCATTGGCTATGCCAGCCGGATTGTTGTCATTGTGGATGGTGAAATTGTGGAAGAGGGCAGTCACGATGAGCTGTTTGCCCGTCAGGGAGATTACTGGAAGCTGTATCAGATGCAATATTCGGGTGTTGGCCAACTGGAATGATATATGACACCCGGCGCACAATCATGGTTGTTCAGACTCGATTGGTGCGCCGGATGATGCTAAAAAATTCCCCATTCCCCTTTTTCAAAAGGGGATAATGGCGGACTCTTTCCCGGCTCGAAACGTATCCGGTATCAAATTTTCAGGACCGGTCACGTTTAAAATGATTTTCAAAAACTGGGCTTGCCTTTCCCCTTGGATTTGATCTGCACAACGCACTCGCCGCCAAAAAGGGTTTCATCATCCAAAAGGCCTGTCAATATGAGTTTGACCTGGTTTCCGTTTGCCACCACAACCACATCCGGCACGCTGCTGAGCGCTGTTACGATGGCCTGGGTGCTGAATTTGAGGGTCATGTCTTCGATGCCGTCCGCTCCGGCTTCACAGATATCGGGTGTACCGACATCCTCATAGCCTGACCGAAGGGGGAAAACCGGTTCTTCCAAAGTATATGAAACCCCATCAAAGACCACTTCACCAATCTGAATCGTAACGGGATCGATATTGATTACATCAAAATCGACTGTGCCCAGTATGACAAACGGTGTTACGCCTTTGCTTTTGACATTGATGGAATTCTCACAGCTTCCAGGCTTCATATCTACCGCCACTTCAATTGCTTCTACAGGTTCTACGGGTTCTTCAGCGACGATGATGCCAGGCATCATCACCAAAACAGTCATTAAAGCATACAATGTACTCCGAATGAATGGTTTCATAATTGTCTTTCCCCTTTCGTGATTTGTTGATTCATGATTGTATCCATCTTGGGAGATTAACTGTCCCGCCGGTTTCGCAAAAAATGACAGAAAAAGTAACAAAAATTGAAATCAATCTCCTGTGTTTAATCCGGTCATGGATCACCTCTTTCGTACCACAAGGCTTCCAACCGAATATCCTGCACCAAAAGAGCAGATGACTCCCAGAGCACCTTGTACCAGATCCTGATGGTGAAGATGAAATGCAATTATCGAACCGGCGGAAGCGGTATTGGCGTAGCGGTCCAAAACAATCGGGGCTTCCTCGATACCGGCTTCTCTTCCCAGGAGCCGATTTGCAACCAGGGTATTCATGTTGATATTGGCCTGATGCAACCAGAACCGCCGGATGTCAGAAATGGGCAAGCCCAGACTTTCCACATGACTGCGGATATGCTGTTCCGCCAGGGGGCAAACCTCTTTATAGACCTTGCGGCCATTTTGATGAAAGAGTTTGTCGGCACTATAGGGGTCCACATCATTGACACGGCTGACATAGCTGATATTGGACCGGACATTGCTGGAAAACCGGGTCATCGCCTTGGTGCCGAGAATGTCATAACTGTGGGGCGCCGTACACGTATCGGCCCGCTCTACAATGGTGGCCGTTGCCACATCCCCAAAAATGAAATGACTGTCCCGGTCGCAAAAATTGACCTGTGGCGACGTCAATTCCGGATTGATCAGCAGTACGGCCCGGGCAGTTCCGGCGGCCACCATTTCATAGCCCCGATGCAGGGCAAACGTGGCGGCGGAACAGGCAACCAGCATATCAAAGCCAAAGCCATTGATTCCCAGTTCATTTTGGATCTCGATGGCAATGGCCGGGTATGGGCGTTGGGTGTATGCACAGGAGACAATCACGGCATCGATATCGGCAGCCGTTTTATTGGCTGCGGTCATGGCGTCCCGTGCGGCATGCAGTGCGATTTCAGCCTGATCGGACAGGGCGTTTTCCGGACGTTCCGGTATGACCGGACGCATTCTGTCAATATCCAGAATACCCTCTTTGATGTAAACAAACCGCTGCAGAATCCCCGAAGCCTTGGCAATAAATTCAACCGTGGATTTGGGTTTGGCTTCCAGTTTGCCGGACGCGATTTCATCGGCATGGACCCGGTTATACTGATCCGCCCATGCATTGAAGGAGGCGACCAGTTCTTCGTTGGTAATGACATGATCCGGTGTCCACAGGCCGGTGCCGCTGATGACGACGGGGATGGTTTTTTCCAATGGCATAACTGTCCTTGTAAAAGATTGTCAAAAAACGGTTATTTTAAATATAGACTTTCAGAAAATTAATTTCGCAAGGCAGCAGGGAGGGAATAGGCCATTTCCCGGCCATTCCCGACCGATAACGCAGCGAAATTATTTTTCTGAAAGTCTATAGTCATTAAATGTGTTGACGCACATCATCTCATACCAGCCCGTCAGCCGGACATCCTGTAAAAATCCATTGTGCCCCCCATAAGGCGGAATCATCAGACGTGTGGACGGGTTCAGTTCAAGCCGATGAAAGTCTTCAACCGGAATGATGGGGTCGTCTGCCGATGTGATGATGGTAACCGGCGTCTCAACGGATTTCAGGGCGTCACCCAGCACGGCATATGCATTGAAATATTCATTTGCATTCCGGAATGGGCTGTATTTTTTCAGCAGAATTTCCGTCATTGTTCGAATGTTGTCACGCGACATCAGCTCTGAAAAATCGTAAAGATTGGCATACAGCCCCTGTTTGATGGAAAGTGATCGACGCCATTTTTTCAGAAAATAATTTCGGACAAACGGGTTCCCGTCAATTTTGTCTGTGGCTTTGGATGGATTCAGCCCCGGGCTGATGGCAATGGCATGTTTCAGGTTGGGAATCGGATTATCCCGGCACCGCCTGGCAATTCTGAGCGTATAATTGCCCCCCAGAGAAAATCCGGCCATAAAAATCGGCCGGGGCATGGCATCTTCTGCAATCTGTTGCACTGCCTGAAACACCTCATCCAGCATAACCGCATAAAACAGGCCGGAATTGAGGTGATGGCTTGGACCATGATCCCGTAAATTCAGACGAAACACGTCAAATCCATGATGGTACAGACGACGTCCGGAAGTCAAAATATAGGTTGAATTGGCGCTGCCTTCCCATCCATGAAGCAGAATCACCAAACCATTGTCTGTTGTGCCCGGATGTCTGCTGAGATATCCCAGCAGACGGGTACCGTCAGTTGTATCGATGATTCGGGGCTCTGCATGTGAGGCCATGTCGTTTTTGCCCCAGGCCCGGAATTTGGCGCTGGCCAGAAATGTCTGCAAATGGGCATTTCTGAGCCAGACTGAAGGTGTATATGGTACGGACTGCATGAGAATACTTTTTACAAAAATGACGGTATGGTATAAATTAAACAGGGCATTGACCCGGGCTTCCCGTTGTTTGACCCCTTTGATGAATCGGCCATCTTACAAATTGTGTTTTGAATTATACATTCAATTGGTCAGACAATCAAGATGATGAACATAATGAAAAAATGACATATCCGACAGAAAGGACCATCACCATGAATTTGGTATCCATTACGGCCAGAGACATACCCGATGCCTGGTTTCAGTGTGTTTATGAAATCATTGACAGGGGACACCGGTATATCATTGACCGGGGCAGTTTTCAGGGACAGGAGCGGTTGGAGTTTGACTATATCACGGTTCAGATCAAAAACCCCGGTGTCAGGCCCCTGATTCCGGACATTCCGGTGGCAATGGGCATTCCCAATCCGGTTGCAGACGGCTATATCGAATGTTATCTGCCCTATCTGATGACATCGGTCAAGCAGCCCAACGAAGACTATACCTATGGCACCTATCTGGAGCCCCAGATCAGTGAAGTCATCCGCATGTACAAAGAGGACGGGCACGGGACAAATCAGGCCTTCATGACGGTGGGTGATCCCCAGGCCATTTATCTGAATGATCCGCCCTGTCTGCGGGGCATCGACACCCGCATCCGGTACGGGAAACTGCACTTCATGGTGTATTTCCGGTCCTGGGATCTGTGGAACGGGTTTCCGGCAAACCTGGGCGCCATTCAACTTCTGAAGGAATATATGGCCGCTGAGATCGGGGTGGGTGATGGCGAAATCATTGCGGCCAGCAAGGGGTTGCATCTGTATGACTATATCTGGGAACTGGCCAGGCTGCGTACCATGAAAACGTGAAATGTTTGGGTCATCGGGGAGTTGATGATTTCCCCGATTTTCGAATCAGATCAAATGGGCTGGCAGCATGATTCAATTGAATTTTGACCTGCCTGCCGGTTTGTGCCATTTCAGTCGCAATTCCGTCTCCGTCCCATATCTGTAGAATATCAGCTTGAATACTTGGGCCTTTTTGTCGAATGATTTCCACCCTGTCCCCCAGGCAGAATTTGTTCCGGACATCGACCAGGGCGATGCCGGATGAATCCGATTCCAGAATTTTTCCCAGAAATATGGCCCCGGCACTGGGCTGCGGGTCATCATATGCCGGAATGACGGGATCCGGATCATTCAGATAAAATCCGGTTCCATACGGTCGGTGGCTGATGCTCGCCAGTTCATGCCGCCATTCGTCCCGGACGTGATACCCTTCGGGATCGGCCAGGCAGAATTCGATCGCTTCCCGATACACTTTGACAACGGATGCCAGATAATTGACGCCTTTCATCCGGCCTTCAATTTTCAAAGACGTGATGCCGGAATCGATCAGGGCCGGCAGATGATCGATCATGCAGATATCCCGGCTGTTGAAAAGATACGTGCCCCGTTCATCTTCTGCAATCGGCATATATTGTCCGGGTCGGGTTTCTTCCATTACCGCATAATTCCACCGGCAGGGATGGGCGCATTTTCCCCGGTTGCCGTCCCGGTGTGTCATGAAGTTGCTCAACAGGCACCGACCCGAGTAGGATATGCACATGGCGCCATGAACAAACGCCTCGATTTCCATGCCGGTACGCTGGGCCATCTCCTTTATTTCTTCAAGACAGAGTTCCCGTGCCGAAATGATGCGGGAAGCTCCCAGATTTTTCCAGAACAACGCACTTTGAAAGCTGGTAATGTTGGCCTGGGTGCTGATATGAACCGGAATATGGGGAATGATTTGACGGGCCAGCATAAAAATGCCGGGATCGGCAATGATCACGGCATCCGGTTTGATGGCGCCAAGGCCGGTCAGAAAATCGGCAATGGCAGGGATTTCCGGATTTCTGGGAAAAATGTTGCAGGCCACATAGACCCGTACCCCGTGGTCATGGGCCAGTTGAACGGCACGGTCCATTTCGTCAACCGAAAAATTGCCGGAAAAATTTCTGAGGCTGAAATCTTTTCCGGCCAGATAAACCGCATCCGCACCATAATGAATGGCGATTTCCAGCTTTTCAAAACTCCCGGCAGGCGCCAGAAGTTCAAGCGATCGGCTCATGGGACTGCCATGATCTCTTGAATTGTCTTTTCCAGACTTTTTTTCCAGGGGACCGGATGAACGCCGAATTCCTTTGTTATCTTCTCGCAGTTCATGGCGGAATAGGCGGGTCGTATGGCCGGCGTGGGATAATCGGAAGTTGGAATGGGATTGACCCGGGTGACCTTCAGCGCACGATACTTTTTTGATATGTCGATGATGGCCTGGGCAAACTGATGCCAGGAAACCACGCCCTGACCACAATAATGGTATGTTCCCCACCGGACGTCCGGGCTGCTGAAAATGCTTCGGCTGATGGTCAACAGGGCGTCTGCCAGATCGGCGGCAGCCGTGGGGCAACCAAACTGGTCGGCCACCACATTCAGTGTCTCCCGCTCCGATGCCAGCCGGATCATGGTCTTGACAAAATTGTTTCCCTGAACGCCATACAGCCACGAGGTGCGGACAATGACATGGTGATCCAGGTTGCCCCGGATATGATCATCTCCGGCAGCCTTGCTTTTTCCATAAACCGAAAGCGGGGCAACCGGATCGCTTTCCCGGTACGGAGTGGTTTTTTTACCGTCAAATACAAAATCCGTCGATATATGAATCAGCGGAATATCTTTGGCAGAGCAGGCCAGCGCCAGATTCAGGGCGGCATCTGCATTTACGGCCCAGGCCGGCTTTTCCTGGGACTCGGCCAGATCCACCTGGGTGTAGGCCGCCGCATTCAAAACCAGATATGGCCGGTAGTCGGCAATCAGACGATTGACGGTTTCCGGTATTGTGATATCGTATTCGGGCAAATCCACTGCCAGCAGATCATACCCCATGGCGGTTGCCTGACGAACGACTTCCGACCCCAACTGCCCGTTGGCGCCGGTGATGAGCATTTTCATACAGATTCCATTCCAGCCGGAAGCTGACCTTTCCGAAGTTCGGAAAGACAGGGAAACCGACTGTCCTTTTCAGAGATGATGGGATGTTGAACCGGCCAGGCAATGCCGATTTCCGGATCAGACCACAATACGCCGCCTTCATCCCCGGGTGCATAAACATCCGAACATTTATACAGGAAAAGGGCGGTGTCGCTAAGAACACAAAAGCCGTGAGCAAATCCTTCGGGAATAAACAACTGCCGTTTGTTGTCGGATGTCAGATACTCGCCAACCCACATCCCGAATGTGGGTGAACCTGGCCGGATATCCACGGCCACATCAAAAATTTCACCCTGTATGACCTGAACCAGTTTGGCCTGGGGGTGGTTGATCTGAAAATGCAGACCGCGAAGCGTGCCTTTTATCGAATAGGACAGGTTGTCCTGTACAAATTGCCGGTCGATGCCCATGGATTGATACCGGGGCAAATGAAAGGTCTCCATGAAAAACCCCCGGTTGTCCGAAAACACGTTGGGCTCAACAACCAGCACGTCTTTCAGTTTTGTGGGAATGATGTTCATATAAATCCTTTAGCGTAAAAATACAAAAAAGGTATCAGGTGTCAGGGGTCAGGGTGCAGGGTGCAGGTTAAAATCGGAAAAAACCATTTTAATTTCCGGCGGTGGCCTTGCACCAGTGTCATGAGCGTTCACCGTAAAAATACATATAGTTGTGAGATTTGAGTCGTGAGTATTGAGAGGCCGCCTGACCGTCCGACGGCTGCTCTGCCAGAATGCTGGTTGCCGCACCTTCAGTCTTCAGCCTTCAGTCTTCAGTCTATTTTTTCCCCCCCAACCGCCGCTTCAAGCAGCAATTTTTTCTGCTGCTGATATATTTTGGGAAAACCCGTGGCCGGAGACGGGGATGCCGGTCTGCTGATGCATGTCACCGGGCGGCCGAGAATGTCTTCAATAATCGGGCGAACAAATCGCCAGGCCCCCATGTTTTCGGGCTCTTCCTGAACCCAGAACCATTCCGGAGCACGGGTATGGGACTGAACAATTTCTTTGAACGCAGCCTCATGAAACGGATACACCTGCTCCATTCGAATCAGGGAAATATCCGGTCTATCAGCCTTGTTTCGCTGATCCAGCAGATCATAATACACTTTTCCGCTGCAAATCAGGACCCGGGCGGGATGGGAAACGTCGGGGTCCGCCAGAATGGGCTGAAATGTACCGGATGTCAGATCGGCCAGGTTCGACATGGCCACCGGATGCCGAAGCAGGCTTTTGGGCGTCAGAATGACCAGGGGTTTTTTTACCCTGGATGTGATCTGACGTCTTAACAGATGAAAATACTGGGCCGGGGTGGTTGGATTGCACACCACCATGTTGTGATTGGCGCACAGTTCCAGAAACCGCTCGGGCCGGGCGCTGGAGTGCTCGGGCCCCAAACCTTCCATCCCATGGGGCAGCAGAAGTGTCAGGCCGCTCAGTCGCTGCCATTTGGATTCACCGCTGGCAATAAAGAGATCGATGACCGACTGGGCATTGTTGACAAAATCACCAAACTGGGCTTCCCACAAAATCAGGCTTTCCGGGCTGACCAGGGAATATCCGTACTCAAATCCCAGGATACTGGCTTCGGCCAGCATGCTGTCATAAACAGAAAAGGTTGCGGACCCGCTGCAGACCGACTGAAGCGGGATGTGGCGATTGTCATTTTTCGTATCGGTCAATACACAGTGCCGCTGGCTGAAGGTGCCCCGGCCCACATCCTGACCACTCAGGCGGATGGCGTGTCCTTCTGACACAATCGACGCAAAGGCCAGGGATTCGGCATTGGCCCAGTCGATTCTCTGCCCGGACTGAACCGCATCCCCGCGTTTTTTCAGAATGGCTGTCAATTTGGGATGGACCGTGAAACCATCGGGAATCTGATTCAGTTTCTCCGCCAAAATTCCCAGCGCTTTCGCATCGACTCCGGTGTCAATCGCTTCATGAGACCAGTTGCCGCCATAACCATTCCAGTTTTCATAAAACCGGGGCATGGGAAAGGGGCATACAGACCCATGAATGTCCTGATAGGCGGATTCCATTTGATTCTGTATGGCCGCTTCCATTTCGGCGATGGCATCCGGCCCGATATCAGACCGTTCCACCAGGCTGGCGCCATATAACCGGTAAGGCGCCTGACGCAATTTGATCCGTTCGACCATCCTGGGCTGGGTAAAATAGGGATCATCTCCCTCGTTGTGACCATATCGCCGGTAGCAGACCAGATCGATCAACACATCCTTGTTGAAGGTCATTTTATAATCGGCTGCAATGGAAATGACCTGGGCTGCGGCCTCGGGATTTTCACCATGAACATGAAAAATCGGGACCATCAGCATCTTGGCCACATCGGTAGCATAGCGGGAAGACCGGGCATCCCCGGGAAGTGTGGTATAACCGATCTGGTTGTTGATGACAATATGGATGGCGCCGCCTGTCGCATATCCGGCCAACTGGGACATGTTCAGGGTTTCGGCAACAATACCCTGACCCGCAAACGCCGCATCCCCATGAATCAGTACGGGCCAGATTTGATTGCGTCCATGATGCCCGGTCTGATCCTGCCGGGCGCGGCACAACCCCTCCACAACCGGATTGACCGCCTCCAGATGGCTGGGATTGGGAACCAGAAACAGACGAAGCGGATGACCATTCCGGGTGACATCCGCCATCCAGCCATTGTGGTATTTGACATCCCCCGATCCGCTCAGATCCGTCGGGTCATAACAGTTTTCAAATTCACTCAAAATGCTGGCATAGGGTTTTTCCAGAATGTGCGCCAATACATTCAGTCTGCCCCGATGGGCCATGCCCATGACAATTTCACGGCAACCGGATTGTACGGCATGGCTGAACAGCCGATCCAGAAGCGGAATCAGCACATCACCGCCTTCCAGTGAAAACCGGGTAACTCCGACATAGGTTTTGTTGAGAAACTGCTCAAAACCGGCGGCCTGGACCAGTTTGAAAAGAATGGCGTTGCGGTCATCCGGATTCAGGTTCGGCTGGTTTTGTACCGGTTCCATCCGGTTTTGAAGCCAGGCCCGTTCATCCGGGTCCTGGATGTGCATGTATTCCACACCGATTGACCGGCAATAGGTTTCTTTCAAATGGTGAATCACCTGCCGAAGGGGTACCGGATTGCCATCCGGTTGGGTCAGGGGCTGGACAGCCTGATTCATGTCTGACTCATTCAGGCCGAATGCCGCCGGATTCAACAGGGGATGATCCACAGGACAGGCGGACAGCGGGTCCATGCAGGCCAGCAGATGGCCGATATCCCGGTACCGGTGAATCAGGGCGTCAACCCGGGACTGAAACTGAAGGGACCGTTCATCGCACGCCGGACCAGAAACAGATGTCTGACCCTCGGCCATCTCAAATCCCAGGAAAAAAAACCGCCAGTCTGCCGGCAGGTCATCCGGACGGGTTTTCCATATTCGATAATTCGACTCAATGAAATTCAGATTCAGGGTTTCGAAATCAGTCATCGAATTGGCCTTTCTGTAGAAGCATCCATTGGGTGATGCGGGCAGCAATCTGTTTTCGATGATCGGGGTTTGAAAACATGTGATCCGCACCGGAAACGATGTCCAGATCAATATAATCCGAATTGAAAAGCCCGGCGTTATGGGCTTCTGTTACCGGAATCATCTCGTCCTGGTCCCCGTGAACAATCAGAATCGGAATTCGGATGGTTTTAAGCGTTTCGGGCAAATTGTAGGCCCTGGCATCCTCAAAAAAGGATCGGCCCAACTCCAGATTCCGGTTCCGGCTGGTAAACGTCACTTTTCCATCCTGTTCCAGATCGGCGATCTGGGCCGGGCTTAAAAATCGCATGGGATCAAATCCGGTCAAACGACCGGCCAGGGCAGCCACGGCGTTGACATGGGGAATTTGAGGCGCCGCCAGAACCGATATGGCCGCGCCCATGCTGTGGCCGGCCAATGCGATCCACGACGCCCCGTTTTGACGTATCAGGTCGACAGCAGCGGCCATTTCCCGGATATGCTTGGTGATGGAGGTTTCTTCAAACAGGCCCTGGCTTTGGCCGTTTCCGGAAAAATCGAAACGCAACACGATACTTCCGGCATCGGTCAGATTGCCGGCAATCTCCCGAAGAATGGCGGTATGTCGCGAGCAGGTGAAACAGTGACCCAGAACAGCTCCCATGCCGGTTTTCTTTTTTGGCATGTGCAGGGTTCCGGAAAGCAGTTCATTGTCATGATTGGGAAATGTGATCTGGGTTTCCATAAATGTATCCAAAGCTGTTGGCGAGACCGTTGGCTGCGACGCCTGGCGGCTTATCCAACCGTCATGATTTCACCCGGCATGGGCACGGTTGCAGAAAATCCTTCTGCAGTGAGATGTTTTTCAAAAGCCAGGGACTGTTCTTCCTCGCCATGCACAATGGCAATTTTTTTGATGTTCAGATTCGATTCTTTCAAAAATCGCGTCATCTCGGCCTGATCGCCATGGGCGCTGAAACCACCCAGTCGAACCACATGGGCCTTTACCGGATAATCCTTGTTCAAAAACCGGACAAGTGGCGGCGGACCCGACCGGCCGGATTCCTCATAGGCCAGACCTTTTTCCTGGATTCGTCTGCCAAGGGTGTTTTCCGCCATAAAACCCACAATGAGGATGGTGTTTTTGGGATTGTGAATTTTATAGCGCAGGTGATGCAGAATCCGGCCCGCTTCACACATGCCTGATCCGGCAATCACGATGTGAGGCCGCTCCTCCCGCATCAGGGCCATGGAGTCCTCAACCGAACTGACAAAATTGACCTGATCGAAACTGAAGGGGTTTTTTCCCTTTTCCAGAAAGGTTTTGTGTGTCTGGGAATCGAATACCTCCGGATGCTCACCAAAAACCCGGGTGATCTGGGTCGCAAGCGGACTATCGACATACACCGGAAGCCGGGGAACCGCTTTTTCATTAAAGAGCTCATGAAGACGGTATAAAATGTCCTGGGTTCTGCCGTAGGCAAATGCCGGAATGATCAGGGATCCGCCTCTGGCCCAGGTTTCATTCAGCACGTTTTTCAGGCTGGGCTTCAGATCGGCTGTTGGCTCATGAATCCGGTTACCATAGGTGCTTTCCATGATCATAAGATCCACGTCCCGGTCTTCTTCGGCAAAATTCAATGTCGGGTTTTCTAAAATCGGCATATCAAACCGACCGATATCTCCGGTGAAAACGATTGTAAATTTTTTCTGGTTTTCGACTGTCCGAATCACAGTTATGGACGATCCAAGAATATGGCCGGCATCATAAAAGACAACCGATGTGTCCCTGCCGACCGATATCGGATATGCATAGGGATATCCGTCAAAAAACCCGAGCGCTCTTTCCGCATCGTCTTTGGTGTAGAGCGGTTCAACCCTGGCCAGGCCATATCGGTTGATGATATCCTCAATGGCTGCTGTATTCAGCACATTATGGTCCTCTTTGAGAAGACTCTGAATTCTGGCCTTTTCCTTTTTGGATACATTCTGGGTTTTTGGAGATGCCTTCATCTGATAGAGCAGGTTGCGAACTATTTTGTAGTTCAGATATCTGGCATCGGATTCCTGAATATGCGCGCTGTCCATCAACAGATACCGGCAGGCATCCGCCGTGGCCCTGGTACAGACGATCCGGCCCTTGAACCCGTTTTGCGTCAGAATGGGAAGTCGCCCGGAATGGTCGATATGGGCGTGAGACAAAACCGCATTGGTGATAAGCCCGGGATGAAATGGCAGGGATTTGTTTCGGGCCTCGCTTTCTTTCCGTCTGCCCTGAATCATGCCGCAGTCCAGCAGAATATGATCATTGACACCGGTTACCAGATGCATGGACCCGGTCACCTCCCGAACACCGCCATAAAATGTGACGTTCATGAAATCTCCTTGACGTTGGAATTCAGATTAGGACCACTCAGCCGCCCAAAATGATCCGAATCAGCACGATTGCCAACAATACAACAGGATAATGGCTTCCCCGATTGAACAGACGCATGGCGTTTTCATCGGATTGCGACATCATCAGCCGGATTGCCGGGATCAGCAGCAGATAAATACCGGTTGCCAGTGCTGCTGCCAGATAAACGGGTTCATAGACGGCACGGGAAAATTTGAACACCCACACATTCAGCAACAGCGCCATCAGAATACATCCCAGAATCAGAATGGCAGACCGCTGAATGCCCAGTTGTACCGGCACGGTTCTGGCGCCGATTTGTCTATCCTCATGGATGTCGGACCAGTCATTGGGAATATTTTGCCCGCCAATTTCCCAAAAATACAAAAACAGAAACAATATGGCAACAAAACCGGGTGAAGGAGAAGTATCCACTGCAAATATTGCGGCAACGGCGCCCAGGGTCTTGACGGTTCCGCTGACCAGCACCCGGTAATGGGTAATTTTCAGCATCCTGCAGTAAAGGGTTTCCAGAATACAGCCCGCCAGAAATATCATCAGGCAGACCGGATTCAATATCCAGGCGCCTATAATGGCGACAAATGCCCATGCCAGAACCCAGTAAACCCCATTTTTAAAGGGAAGAAAGCCCTGTGCCAGAGGATGGCGGATCCATACCCCATCGATATCCCGCACTGAAGATTCCGGAACGCCGAGCGCCATTTTTTTTTGATCATTGGCATAGTCAACCACATCGTTCAGCGCATAAACCGCGGTATAGCCGGCAAATGCCGTTACCAGGCCCAGCAGGGTTACCCAGAAAGGCGGAAATTCACCCAGCCAGACCAGTGCCGCAAAACAGGGGGTCGCCATATCGATAACACCATGAGGTGTTCGTGAAAGCGCCATGAAAATCTTGTAACGGGGCAGTTCCACGATTTTCCGGTGAATATCGGCATGGGTGCTCGAATTCATGCAATCAGCCTCCGCCCAGACATTTGGAAATATTGTTCCACTGATCCTGCTTGACCCACAAAAATTTTTCCCGGAAAAGCGTGTCCGTTCGGATCAGCTTTTTGGTTTTCAAGCGGTTCTGATATCTTGTGAAATCACCGGGGCCGCTGTTATACATGGCATAGAGACTGCCTGCCAACGCATTATCGTCCATGGATTTTCCGCCTTTGGGCAGGGCATACCGGATCAGATACTGATCCAGAATTTCACAACCGGCCTGGGCATTGTAACGGATATCCCATCGGAGTGCTTTCAGATCATACAGGCTGCGCCATACCCGTTCATTGACCTGCATCAGACCGACAGAGGTGTTGTTATAGGATCGCAGATAGGTAATTTTCCCCTTTTCGATCAGATATTGACGAAAACAGCTTTCCTGCCAGGCTGATGCACTGACAATTTGGCGAAACAGATCCCGGCGGTTCTCGGGTATGGTGCTTTTTTTCAACTGCGTGTCCGTCACCTCATCCAGAAGAACCTGAACCTGTTGTACAAATGTATCCAGATTGCCGGGGTCTGCGATCCACTGTTTAATCTGTTTCAGTTCTGCAGGTGAAATGTTCTCTGCGGCCCATGCAGCAGATGGCCCTGCCAAAACCGCCAGAAGATTCAGCTTGAAGACATTTTTAAAGGTGGTGTTCTGTGATTCCGGCAAAATAATTTCGTTTTGATCAAAGGCCGGGCCAATGACCGGAATGGGTTCTCCCATGCCCAGAACGGCTCTGAGTTCCGAATCGGTTTCACCGGAATAGGACAGGTCTATCAGTTCCTGACCGGACAACAGTCTGGCCAGACGGATCAGTCCGTCCCGGCTGATTTCAATTCCCAATTCCGGGCCAACCCGGTCCAGTGCGGCAAGGGCATCTGATGCGGAAAAGAATGCGATATAGGCCAGGAGTGCCTTGGATGGATCTTTTCCCAGATGGTTTCTGAAAACAGGCGACAGTTGATTCCAGACCAGAATAAACTGTTCACGAACAAAATCCTGCCCCGATCTTTTCCCGCCGGCAAGCTCCGCCACAAAGCGGTATCGGGTATCGATGAGTGCATGAAACAATGTCTGACGTTCATCCGGTGTCAGGGGCTGGTTGACCAGGGTTTGAATGATCTGAACCAGAAATGCATCATATGCCTCCCAGGTACTGGCAAATGCCTGAAGCTCTTCGGGTGACAGGTCGGTTTCGGGCGGGGAAGGCTGATCCGGGGATGTGTCGGAATCGGCCAGAATTTCCACTCTGACATTATTCGGGGAAATGACAATATTTCCGGGGCGCATGCTGTCGATCAGTTTTTTTGCTGACGAATCGGCGTCCCTGGGAAACAGTGAAAACAGCACGGACTGGGCATCCATAACCGGTGGCGCCATATTGATCTGAATCCGTCCCAGATAATCATACACCTGTTCCGCAATAAATTCCCACACGATTTCCGGAAGCTTGGTGGGCTTGCGGTCCATGGTCAGGAGTTCCGAGCTGACACTTTCAAACGACAGCATCCAGGCCGGACTGATATGCGGGCGTTGATACAGCTCCAGATACCCGTCCCACACAACCGGAACCAGGCAATTCCCGGCCAATTGGGCGCCGACCTCGACATGAAGCCGCGTTTCAAATCGCAGCAACTGGTTCGACATGGAAAACGCCGGCTCGGAAATGACAATCCTGCGGCAGGGATCGGCTGATGACGTCAAAACTGCAGTCTGATTTTTATCGGTAAATGCCTTGTATATCACCAGTGACCGCAGCATGGGATAATCGAGTTGAAGGGGAAGAATAATGGTTTCACAGCGCAGGATTGCCGGAAAAACAAAAAGGAAAAACAGGATCAGAACAGTAACAGGCTTGAATTGTATTGATTTCATGGTCATTTGTTTACAGGGTTGATAAACGGGCTCGATATGCGTCCCGCATTCCTTATAACCCAAATTCGGGTATGGCGTAAAGCAGGAAAAAAGAACATGCGGATATACCCTTGACGGGTGATAAAGTGATGGGATATTGTGAAAATGCATTCCGAATTGATTAGCAATGAGAAACAACCCTGACGCCTGACCGCTTTGCTGTTATAGGCTATGGTAATGTGTTAACCGCTTGATCAATATGACGCCAATTTACAGGAGGCGACGCAATGAACCGAAGGGAATTTTTTCAATTGTCACTGGGCATGGGGGCTGTTGGCCTGATCAATCTGGCGGCAGGCCACCTGATGGCAAAAAATCCCGAACCCCGGATTACACTTCCGGAGTTGCCCTATCCATCCAATGGTCTTGAGCCCTGGATTTCATCCCAAACCCTGGCGTTTCATCACGGCAAACACCATCAGGCGTATGTCACCAACACGCTGAAACTGATTGCCGGAACTGACATGGAAAACCGGTCGCTGACCGATATCATTCAAACAGCCCATCAAAAGCAGATGACGGGGCTGTTCAACAACGCGGCCCAGTCCTTCAATCATGATTTTTTCTGGAAAAGTCTGAAACCGGGCGGCGGTGGCCCGCCTGCATCGGAAAAGCTGGCAGACGCCATTTCCCGGTCATTTGGTGACCATGCCGGATTTGTAAAAGCATTTTCAGATGCCGCTCTGACCCAGTTTGGCAGTGGATGGGCGTGGCTGGTGAAACAGGGGAATAAGCTGGCCGTTATCAAAACGTCCAATGCAGAAACCCCGCTTACCATGGGCATGACCCCGCTGTTGACCATCGATGTATGGGAACACGCGTATTATCTGGATTACCAGAACCGCCGGGCCGATTATGTTCAGGCAATCATCGATCATCTGATCAACTGGGATTTTGCCGAGGCCAATCTGGGAGCCGTCTGAAACCTGCTGCCTGTCCGTTATACTTCAGTTGGTCACAATTT
>DFZE01000154.1:6453-13443 GCA_002382065.1 Desulfobacteraceae bacterium UBA4064 | reverse complement strand
GTTCCAATCTGGCCCATTGGCGTGTCAAAATGAAATTTTGACATAAAGCAAAAAAAAGCATTGAATACACATTGGGTCATGTAATTTCAGACTGTTTTTCATGTTAAACATAAAAAGCCCCGTAGGGACGCCCCGTTTGTAGAAATTGATGCTGTTATTCCCATAAAGCTCCATCGGAGCGTCCTGTCATCGGAATACACAGGTCGCCCCTACGGAGCTTGATGGAAATTTTTTATGCTTCATTCTACAAACAGGACGCTCCGATGGAGCTTGATGGTATATGTTTATTTTTAACTGCATTTTCACGGTAAACGATTATGAATCATTCCGGAAAGTTCACCCTCAGAGATGAAAATTAACAGCGAACAGCAGAATATCGAACAAGGAACCGCAGAAGGATGAATACGGCTTTTGGCGGTTCGGCAATGCAGCCGAAAACTTCAAACTTCGACATTCCTTGTTCGATATTCGCTTTTTTCTGTCGATGCATTTTCACGGTAAATACCCGGTTTTGGCTGGATTTGGAGTGTAGAGACAAGGCATGCCTTGTCTCTACAGCGGCCAACAGCCCTGACAGCCTTCAGGCAGAGCAGCCGTTGGACGGCCAGACAGCCTCTCAATACGCATTACGCATATCTCAAAACGGAATAGTCCTTGACGTTGCGTACGCAATAACGTACCTTTAATAAAAAAGTGGGGTACACCATGCCGACATTATCCGCCACCGAGGCAAGAACGAAACTGTATAATCTGATCGATCTGACATCGTCATCCCATGAACCCATCCTGATTACGGGAAAACGGGGAAATGCGGTTTTGATATCCGAGGATGACTGGCGTTCCATTCAGGAAACTCTGTACCTGTTAACCATACCCGGCATGCGCGACGCGATTCGGGAAGGCATGGCAACGCCGATATCGGAATGTACCGAGGAACTGGACTGGTGAGTTGGCGAATCGTTTATGCCGCTCAAGCCCGGAAAGATGCCAAAAAATTGGCAGCAGCCGGACTGAAGGCAAAGGCTGAAGCAATCCTTCAAATCCTGCATGAAAATCCCTTCCAAACCCCACCTGCCTTTGAGAAACTTGTTGGCGATTTGGCAGGAGCATATTCAAGACGGATAAATATTCAACATCGGTTGATTTATCAGGTCATGAATGATGAACAGGTTGTCAAAATCATTCGGATGTGGACCCATTATGAATAAGACGGCAGAACATATCATTCGTACCGCGCTAAACAACTGACCGAAAAGTTTCTTAACATGTCACTCATCGTTTTCAACAAACTGGATTCGGTCGTTCGCGGAAAAAGCGTGCTCACGGACATTTCCTGGGAGATAAAGCCTGGTCAGAACTGGGTCATTGTCGGTCCCAACGGAGCCGGCAAAACATCGCTTCTGAAAATCATTTTGGGAAAACTGTATTACCGGGGTGATTTTTTCATTGCAGAAGGATTGCGTGAACGCACGCGTTATGTCTCCTTTGACCGGCATTCAACCCTGATCCGCAGGGAAACGGAAAAAGACCATGCCAGACATTTCAGCGGCCGCTTCGATGACGGTCTTGTTACGCCGGAAAGTCTCCTGAAGGCTTCGACCAAAGCCATCGGCAATCCGGACAGGGTTCATGAAATCACCGAACTTCTTGGCATCAGCAACATTTTTGACCGTGAAATCAGGCAGCTTTCCACCGGCGAAATACGGAAACTGTTGATCGCCGATGCCGTGATGGCACAGCCCCAACTGCTCATCCTGGATGAGCCCTATGATGGATTGGACACCCAATCGGCCCGGTCGTTGATTCGGTTAATTGATCAGGTGATGGCATCCGGCATTCAGGTACTCCTGGTGACACACCGGTTTGAAGAAATTCCGGCCCGTATTACCCATGCGCTGTGCCTGAAAAACGGCACGATTCTCCGGAAAGGTCCGGCCGGAATGCTTCGCTAAAAACAGCTCACATCGGACCTCTGTCCGGTCAAGAATCTCACGGCCCAGTTTCCGGAAGAAATCAAAGCCCCTGCCAGCACGGTTTTTGATGATGCGTCCCTTACCCTGATCCGGATGACGGATGTGAGTATGATTTATGGAAAGACCACTGTTCTGGATCACATCGACTGGCAGGTCAACAAGGGGGAAAACTGGATTATCGCGGGACCCAACGGCGCCGGAAAATCCACGTTGATCCGCCTGATCACGGCGGATGAGCCGCAGGCCTATGCGAATGAAATCTATCTTTTCGGCAGAAGGCGGGGAACCGGGGAAAGCATCTGGGATATCAAGCAGAAAATCGGTTTGATCTCGTCGGAATTTCAGATCCGGTACCAGGGAACAGGGGCGCCGATAACCGCATTTCAGGTGATTCTGTCCGGCTTTTTCGATTCGGTCGGTCTTTTCCGAAATGCCACGGAAGTGCAGCGGCGGATCGCCGGTCAGTGGTTACGGCGGGTCGGCATGGAAGAATATGGAGAACGCGCCTTTGCCCGCCTGTCCTATGGAGAACAGCGCATGGTCCTCATCCTTCGGGCCATGATCAAATCTCCGGCCACGCTGATTCTGGATGAGCCATTTGAAGGGCTTGACTATGCCAACCGCCAAATGCTTCTGGATCTGATTGACGACATCGGGAAAAACACGGAAACCAGCATAATCTATGTCACACACCAAAGGGACCGGCTGGATTGCATCACCCACAAACTTGAATTCGTTCCCCGGGAAACCGGCGGGTACCGGCTCAACCGGCAGAAGATGGGCTGTCTGGAGGAATCAATATGAAAATAAGGCCATTTCAATTGTCGGATCAAAACAGCGTTGTGGCGCTTTGGATCAAATGCGGTCTTGTCGTATCACACAACAATCCCGTCAAGGATATTGAACGCAAGTTGACAATTCATCCCGAATGGTTTTTGGTTGGTGAAATTGACGGCGAGGTCATGACCACATGCATGGCCGGGTTTGAAGGCCATCGGGGCTGGATCAACTATTTGGCTGTCAGGCCGGATTTGCAGGGACATGGATTGGGAAAAATGATCATGGACCATGCAGAGGCCATTCTCAAGGCTGCCGGATGCCCGAAAATCAATTTGCAGATTCGCGACACCAATCAGAAGGTTATCGGTTTCTACGAAAGTTTGGGGTACCGGCATGATCCTGTGGTGAGTTTGGGCAAGCGGATGATACCGGATACTGACACATGAAAGGGGATGCATGAGAGTATTATTCTGGTTTTGTGACAAATTTGCATGGACGCCAACCATAAAGACACTGGATGATGTCCCGGATTCCGGCCCGGAACAATTTGAAAATGTCGTTGTCGCATTTGTGCATGTCGAACCCAAGGATATTCAGGAAGCCAGTTCCGCGGAAACAAAACTGGTCAAAAATGCCAAATGGCTTGCCCGCAAATGGGACGTAAAAAAAATACTGTTGCATTCATTTACCCATCTGGCTGAAGAAAAGGCCGAACCCGGCCAGGCCAAATTGCTTTTGGATCGGGTCCAGGACAGGCTGCATAACGCAGAATACGATGTGTCTCAAACCGCTTATGGGTATTTCAATAATCTGGTCATAGAAGCCAAAGGCCATCCGCTTGCAAGAATTTTCAAGGAATTTTGATGAAAAACAGACCATTGATCGGCGTTGCGGTTATTGTCATAAAAAATGGAACCGTATTGTTGGGAAAACGAAAAGGCTCACATGGATCAGGAGCCTGGGCGTTTCCCGGTGGTCATCTGGAGATGAATGAATCGATAGAAGACTGTGCCAGGCGTGAAGTATTTGAGGAAACCGGTATTTCCATCAATCATATCCGGTATGCGACCTTCACAAACGACATATTTGAACAAGAGAAGAAACACTACGTGACCCTGTTTGTTGTTGCCGACTATCATGCCGGCGATCTTCAGGTCAGGGAACCGGATAAATGTGAAACATGGGATTGGTTTGTTTGGGGCCAGTTTCCGGAAAATCTGTTTTTGTCCCTGAAAAATTTGTTGGCTCAAGGATTTCACATTCTGAACGTCAATGCCTCCGATATTATCGAGTCGGCCGGCGCATGGCATTGCGTGACAATGGCGTCTCCATCTCCGTAGAAACGAAAAGGGAAGAATGAATCATCGGGGATTTGTGGAGAAAAACTGGACATTGGATACCGGCAAGAGGGGGGAAGCGGCAGCGGCACAGGTGCGCAAGTCCGGCAGGTTTGGCTTGACGGTCTTTGTGGTGACCTGAAAAATTCTGACAGATCAATAATTCAAATCAAAGGTCAGATAAAGATCTCTCGCAGCGGGTTCCATGAAAACAGCGTCTTCGGACAACCCATATGCCGTTGACCTGACATCGTGTTTGCCCATGATGGAGAATTGCAGATTATCCGTGAGGTTTATTCCCAGTTTGATGGCCATATCCAGAGAGCTGAGCATATCATCGGCAGTGGTCAAACTGACCAGATATTCCTGATCCGAATACTGCACAGACATGGACAGGGACCAGCCCTGGTTTATGGATGACAGGCGGGTATTCACCCCCAGGGTTCGTTTGGGAACATCCATGAGATCCCGGTTTTCCGGGGAATAATCAAAATAAGTGATGGAAGGGGTGATACTGAGCCAGTTGCTGGGCCGAATGTCGCTTGCCAGCTTCAGTCCCTGACGCACTGCCGTGTCAGAAGAAAAACTGTTGAACCGAAAACTGAGATGATCGGAATAGGCATCAAATCCGTTCCAGGCGGTTGATGCATCAAATTTTTCGTGGATGGCACTGAAATTCAGACTGAGGCTGTTGAACAGGGAATGACTGTACGCCATTTCATACTGATGCAGGTGGGTGCTTTCCGGTTCGCGGACATCACAGGTATTGAAGTCAAACGCGTCCATCTGATTGCTGGAATATGCGGGCGCATATGACCTGAATTCATCCCGCGCATATCCTTTGATAACACCGTTTTGATGAATCGGCATTTCCAGGGTCTCCTCAAACCGGACATCTTCGGCATCCGAATACGAATTCAACGCCAAATGGCGTTTCGAGCTGACAAACCGGGTTTTCCAATAGCTGTCATCCAGATTGGAAACCATAATTCCCTTGCTGGCGCTGGCATGAATGAACTGTCCGTCTGACAGGTAAACCCCGACATGATTGATGCGCTTTTTCTTTTTGTTGGCAAAAAAAATCAGATCGCCGGGCTGAAGTTCTTCGTCATCAATCTTTTGCAGGGACGAAAACTTGTATTGCTGAATGGAGTTGTGGGGCAGCTCGATTCCAAAAAGGCGGGCGTACAGTTTTCTGGCAAAGCCGGAACAATCCATTCCTTTTGGTGATGTTCCGCCTTTTCGGTAGGGAATACCAAGATATTCCTTGGCCTGGCTTTCAAACTCTTCTTCCGTGAGGCCAAAAGAAGACAGCGGAGAGTCCATCAGGCTTTCCATGCCGGATGCACGGGGCGTTGATATGGCGATGATAACGCAGCAAACGATCCAAATGATTCTGTTATGAAACAAAAAGTTTCGAATTTGTCTTTGCATGGTCCATTCGTCAGTTTCGGTTTGTCCCGATTGCGTCTGGTATTACCGTGAAAATACTTTTTAACCACGAAATACGCGAAANNCATCTGGAATGATTCATGAAAATTTACCATGAAACCATTTTTTAATGACAAAAATCAGGAAAAATCATGATCAATTTGATCAGCCTGAGAAGCAGACATCAAGGGGAATAAACCATTTCAGGGTTTGTTGTCAACCCTCAATCCGGATTCTGCTGGCAAAAAATGGCAAAAAAATCGCAGGAAAGCCGATCATAAAACCGTCAATCTGACGGGGCCAGAACATGCCTGTCCAGGGTAAAGCAGGTAAAAACTCCGGTAAACACACAATCCTCCCCCCGCAATACCCGAACCGTAACCATCCGCTTTTTTCCATCGCCCGGCTCCACAGAAGCTTCTGCAATAATCCCTTCTCCAACCTTGACCGGCTTGAGAAACCGCGCGTCTGCCGCACCCAGAACAACGTTGGGATGATTGACAGCGAGCATGGCCGCATAATCCGCCAGTCCAAAAATAAAGCCGCCATGGATCAGCCCGGTGTCGTCAACAGCCATCTGATCGGTTGCTGTCAAAAAGACCCGGCTGAAATTGTTGCCCACTTCAAGCGGCGTTCCAACCAGTGTTGCACATGTTTTGTGGTGGGTTTTAATATTCATGGTCTCCTTTCAGAATCCGCTGAGGTCCCCCTGGCCTTCCCGTATGATTTCGGGAATATCCTGGATCAGGGAAATGACACTGGAGGGCAACCCCGGCGCCGGGCCGGCGTCGATCACCATATCCAGCCGATTGCCAAAATAGTCATGAAGCAATGACGGATCATGAAAAATCTCGCCGTCCGGTGTTGTGGCGCTGGTGGATATGATGGGATTTCCCAATTGTTTGACCAGTTCGATACAGATGGGATGATCCGGCACGCGAATGCCCGCTGTTTTTCGACGGGTCAGCATCATTTTGGGTACCAGTTTCGATCCTTCCAGAATGAAGGTATAGGGTCCCGGCAACAGGCGCCTCATGGTTTTGTATGCATAATTGGAAACTTTGGCATAGTCGCTGATATGTTTAAGATCCGAGCAGATGAAACTGAACGGTTTTCCTGAATCCCGCTGTTTGATCTGATATATTTTCTGAATGGCCCGCTTGTTCATGATATCGCATCCGATACCATAAAAGGTATCGGTTGGATACGCGATGACACCGCCTTCCAGAAGAATGGCAACGACCTGATTGATCAGTCGCTGCTGGGGATTTTGGGGATTGATTTCGATCAGCATGGGTCTGTTGGGTGATTTCGAATTTGGGATTTCATGTTCATTAAAACTGGTGATTGTTTGTCATGAAAACACTATTTCACTACGGAACATACGAAAAACGCGAAAAAATTGACTTGTCATGTTTTCAGCAACAGTGATTACGATACTGGCGTATTTAGTGTTTGAACGAAAACTC
>DFZE01000154.1:0-6383 GCA_002382065.1 Desulfobacteraceae bacterium UBA4064 | reverse complement strand
TTTCCGTTCAGGCACTATTTATTATGACAGCCACATATTGTCAAGGTGACAAATCGCCGATTCTGATTTTGCGCGTTTGAAAAAACTGTGTTATGGTAACAGGTCAAAAAATGGAAAATATAGCTTCAAGATAAAGATTTTGGNNAATCATTATCTTAAAAGCTATAGAAGGCTGAATCGCTAACCGCCTTAATTGAAAACCCGATATTATCATTATAAGGAAATGATGAACATGACACCAGACACCATTCAGGAAGCCTTTTCATTTGACGATCTCCTGCTGCTGCCAGGCTATTCCGATGTGCTGCCAAAAGATGTGACGGTCAGCACCAACCTGACACGCAACCTGAAACTGAATGTGCCGATTGTGAGCGCGGCCATGGATACCGTAACCGAATCCCGCACCGCAATCAGCATGGCCAGAGAAGGTGGTTTGGGTTTTGTTCACCGCAACATGAGCATCGAAAATCAGGTCATTGAAGTCGGAAAAGTCAAAAAGTCGGAAAGCGGCATGATTATCGATCCGGTCACCATTCGACCGGATCAGACGGTAAAAGATGTTCTGCAACTCATGGAGGCCTATCATATTTCCGGTGTTCCTGTCACGGACGGGGATCGACTGGTCGGTATCGTGACCAACCGGGACCTTCGGTTTGAAACAGACACCACCCGGCGCGTATCGGATGTCATGACCCATGAAAACCTGATTACAGCCCATGAGGGCATCACCCTGGAAGAATCCAAAAAACTGCTGCATCAACACCGCATCGAAAAGCTTCTGGTCGTTGACAAAACCGGCAAACTGACCGGCATGATCACCATCAAGGACCTGGAAAAAATCAGAAAATATCCCAATGCCTGCAAGGATGTCATGGGCAGACTTCGGGTGGGGGCCGCCGTCGGCGTGGGTCCGGACATGGAAGAACGGGCGGAAAAACTTCTGAAAGCCTGCGCGGACATCCTTCTGATCGACACCTCGCACGGGCACTCCAAAAATGTGATCGATGCGGTCAAGACCCTCAAACACAACCATCCCGGCCTGGAACTGATCGCCGGCAATGTGGCCACGGCAAAAGGCGCCCACGATCTGATTCTGGCCGGTGTCGATGCCGTCAAGATTGGAATCGGTCCGGGTTCCATCTGCACCACCCGCATTGTGGCCGGCGTGGGGGTTCCCCAGGTCACCGCCATCATGAACTGCAAGGATATTTCCGATCAAACCGGTGTTCCTCTCATTGCAGACGGCGGCATCAAGTTTTCCGGTGACATCACCAAGGCGATTGGTGCCGGTGCCCATGTGGTCATGATCGGCGGGCTTTTTGCCGGGACCGAGGAAAGCCCCGGCGAATCCATTTTTTTTCAGGGCCGCAGCTACAAGGTCTATCGGGGCATGGGATCACTGGAGGCCATGCAGAAAGGCAGCAAGGACCGTTATTATCAGACCGAACAGGCCGAGGACGACAAACTGGTTCCGGAAGGCATTGTGGGCCGGGTACCCTATCGGGGTACGATTTCATCCAATGTGTTTCAACTGATCGGGGGCCTGAAAGCCGGCATGGGCTATGTGGGCTGCCAGTCCATCGAAGAGCTTCGAAACCGGGCCCGATTCATCCGCATCAGCGCAGCCGGTCTTCGGGAAAGTCATGTTCACGATGTCATCATCACCAAAGAAGCGCCCAATTACCGGCTGGATTGATCTGAGGTCATGTCCGAATTCATCCATCTTCATGTTCACACCCAGTACAGCCTGCTGGACGGGGCCATCCGCATCGATTCCCTTCTGAAGCGGGTCGCCCGGTTCGGCATGAACAGCGTGGCCATCACCGATCATGGCACCATGTTCGGCACGGTTGATTTTTATGAACAATGCCACAAGGCAGGCGTCAAACCCATTATTGGATGTGAATGTTACATCGCCCCCAGAACCATCTCCGATCGAACCGCCCAGGACAACAAGGAACTGCGCCATCTCATCCTTCTGGCGGAAAACAACGAGGGATACCGGAATCTCTGCAAGCTGGCCTCGATTGCACAACTGGAAGGCTTTTACTACAAACCCCGGATTGACCGCTCCATTCTTGAAGCCCATTCAAAAGGGCTGATTGCGCTGTCCGCCTGTCTTCATGGCGAAATTCCCCGGCTGATTCTTCAACATCAGTCAGAAGCGGCGGAAACCGCCATCCGGTACTATCAGCAGCTTTTTGGAGAGGATCGTTTTTTTCTGGAGGTTCAGAACAATGGCATCGACGATCAGGAAACCGTCAATCAGGCGCTTCTGGAACTGAGCCACAAGCTGTCGGTTCCGATGGTGGCCACCAATGACTGTCATTATCTGGACAAGGAAGATGTCCGGGCTCACGATGTTCTGCTCTGTATTCAGACCGGAAAAACCATTCAGGATACCGAACGCCTGAAATTCAGAACCGATCAGCTCTATTTCAAATCACCCGAAGAAATGGAGACCTATTTTCAGGACTATCCCCTTGCCGTTGCCCACACGGCGCAAATTGCTGCCCGGTGTCAGATCGAATTCGATTTCAAGACCTATCATTTCCCCCGATACACCCGTTCAGATGACACCCGGTCTGCAGACGACCTGTTTGAAGAACGCGTCAGAAATGGATTTTCGGAAAAATGGCGCCTGATTCAGATGCGCCGCCCGGAAATCGATATAAAGGAATATCAAAGCCGGCTGGACTATGAAATCCGGGTGATCCGGGAAATGGGGTTTCCCGGGTATTTTCTGATCGTATCCGATTTTATTCACTATGCCAAAAACCATCAGATTCCGGTCGGACCCGGAAGGGGCTCTGCGGCTGGCAGTCTGGTCGCCTATTCTCTCAGCATCACGGATCTCGATCCGCTGGAGCATGGCCTGATTTTTGAACGGTTCCTGAATCCGGCCAGAAAAAGCATGCCGGATATCGATGTGGATTTCTGCATCAATGGCCGGGAAGATGTCTATAAATATGTGGTTGACCGGTATGGCGGTGGTGAATTTGTCAGCCAGATCATCACCTTTGGAAAACTGAAAACCCGCGCCGTCATACGCGATGTGGGCCGGGCCATGAACATTCCCCTGCGGGAAGTGGATGCCATTGCCAAAATGGTTCCGGATGTCCTGAACATCAGCCTGGACAGCGCGCTGAAACAGGAACCCAGGCTGACAGAGCTGATGGAAAGCCGGCCGGATGTGGCGGATCTCATCAATATCTGCCGGGTTCTGGAAGGGCTGCCGCGCCATGCCTCCACCCATGCCGCAGGTGTTGTCATATCGGACAGGCCCCTGGTGGATTATCTGCCCCTTTTTCGTGGTAAAAAGGGTGAGGTAATCACCCAGTTCGACATGAAATGCGTTGAAAAAATCGGACTGGTCAAATTTGACTTTCTGGGCCTTCGAAATTTGACGGTCATGGCCCATGCCCTGGCGATTATCGCCGGCCAGGGAAAAACCCCTCCTGACCTGTCCAACCTGGATCTGACCGATTCAAAAACCTACAGACTGCTGGCATCCGGGGACACCACCGGGGTTTTCCAACTGGAAAGCTCGGGCATGAAAGACCTGATGGTTCGCCTGAAACCCGAGTGTTTTGCCGATATTGTGGCGCTGGTGGCACTCTATCGGCCGGGGCCCCTGGACAGCGGCATGGTCGATGATTTTGTGGATCGCAAGCATGGCCGAAAATCCGTGGAATATCTCGTTCCCGAACTGGCGTCGGTGTTGCAGGAAACGTATGGCGTCATTGTGTATCAGGAACAGGTCATGAAAATCGCGGTGGAACTGGCGTCCTATACCATGTCCGAAGCCGATGACCTGCGCAAGGCCATGGGCAAAAAGATCCCGGAGATTCTGGCCAAGCACCGGGACCGGTTTGTGGCGGGCGCGGTAAACAAAAACATTGCGGCAGACCGGGCCGGGCAGTTGTTCGATCTGATCGAAAAATTCGGCGGATATGGCTTCAACAAATCCCACAGTGCCGCCTATGCCCTGATCGCATTTCAGACCGCCTATCTCAAGACCCATTTTCCGGTCGAATTCCTGGCTGCGCTTCTGACCAGTGAAACCAACTCGTCCGATGGCGTGGTCAAGTATATTTCGGAATGCCGCACGCATCATATCGATATATTAGCGCCGGACGTCAACGAAAGCGAAAAAGCATTCACGGTTGATGAGAATAAAATCCGGTTTGGTCTGGTTGCTGTCAAAAACGTGGGGGAAGGCGCGATCGATGCCGTCATCGAAGCCCGTAAAACCGGTAAATTCCTGTCCATATTTGATTTCTGCGCCCGGGTGGAGCTGAAAAAAGTCAACAAACGGGTCATGGAAAGCCTGATCAAATGCGGGGCCTTTGACTGGACCGGCGCATTTCGATCCCAGTTGATGGGCATCCTGGATGATGCCATGAGCAGCGGGCAAAGCGCCCAACGAAAAAAATCCGACCCCCAGATGGGCCTGTTTGGAATGACCGCCGGCAAATCCGCAATCGTTGACACCCTGCCGTTGCCTGCCATTGCCGAATGGGATGAAAAAACACGGCTGGCCCATGAAAAAGACTGTCTCGGGTTTTATCTGACCGGTCACCCGCTGAAAGATGTCGCGTCTGTCCTGGAAAAATTCACCAATGCCGACAGCCTGATCATACTGGAAAAATCCGATGGCGAGATCGTCCGCATCGGTGGCATTGTTCGAACCCTCAAGGTGATCAAGACCAAACGGGACGATCTGATGGCGTTTGTGACACTGGAGGATATGCATGGCAGTCTGGAGCTGACCGTATTTTCCAGTCTGTACGCCACGGTGGCCGAAATCATGGCCGAGGATCGGGCCGTTCTGGTTCAGGGAAAGGTCGAAAAAGACGAAAACTCGGTCAAGCTGATTGCCGAAACCATCATCCCGGTGGAAAAGGCGGAAGAAACCTGGATTGCAACGCTTCATATTTCCATCGATGGCAACCGGACCGATCGGGATATCCTGACAAAACTGAAGTCCCTGCTGCAACAGTATCCGGGTTCCTGCAAAACCTATATCAACCTGCAGGGAGCTGATGGCGCCCTGACCGTCATTGAACTTCCGGAATCATTCCGGCTCCGGGCAGGCCCTGAACTGGAGCGGGACGTCAATTTTCTTCTGGGATATGCTGCCGTCAAATCGGTTTGCAGCCCCATTGTTTCCAACGGCCACTCAGATGCCCGTCCCAACGGCAAAAAATGGGAGAAAAGGAATCATTCCAAATGACAGCGTCCGATTTGCCGACCTGTCCGGTCATTCTGGCCGGCGGGTCCGGAACCCGGCTGTGGCCGGTCTCCAGAGAGTTGTACCCCAAGCAGTTGGTCAAATTCATTGGCGAAGATTCCCTGATTCAAAGCACGATCAAACGTCTGGTTCCGGTCATGGATATACAGAATGTCCGGGTCGTCTGCGGCAAAGAGCATGAACACGATATCAGACGCCATCTGGAGCAGATCGGCATTCATTCCCCGGATCATATCATTGCCGAACCCTGTGGCAGAAACACGGCGCCGGCGGTTCTGCTGGCCATTTTCAGCATTCTTCAGGATGTTTCCGATGCGGTGTTGTGCATTTTTCCCGCAGATCATGTCATTCGCGATCAAAAGGCCTTTCACGACCGGCTTCGGGCCGCGATCCGGCTGGCCCGGGCAGGCCATATCGTGACGTTTGGCATTCGTCCCGGGTATCCCGAAACCGGTTATGGCTATATCGAAGGGGCAGCCCCCCTGCCGGATGGCGCCATGGAGATCCGCCGGTTTGTGGAAAAACCGGATATCGATACGGCCACGCAATATGTGTCCGCAGGCAATTTTTTCTGGAACAGCGGCATGTTCGCCTTTCGGGCATCGGTCATGCTGCAGGAGTTTGAAACATTTGCGCCGGATATGGTCCGACAGGTCCGCACCATGCTGACGCAATCCGCCGTGCTGAACCGGAATGACTACGGCGCACTTCCCAATCTGGCCATCGATGTTGCCGTGATGGAAAAAACCGCAAAAGGTGCGGTGCTGCCATCCGAATTTGGCTGGAGCGACATCGGGTCCTGGAAATCCCTGTACGATTTTTTGCTCAAGGATTCAAACAGCAATGTCTTTCACGGCGACATCATCGCCCAGCATGCCAGCAACTGTTTTGTCATGGGCCATGACCGGCTGATTGCCGTCAATGGTATCCATGACATGGTCATTGTGGAAACACCCGATTCAATTTTTGTCTCGGACATGGAAACCAGCCGGGATGTCAAGGAAATTGTTTCGATCCTGAAGGCCGGAAACCGGTGGGAGTATCAGCAGCACACCACGGCATCCAGGCCCTGGGGCAGCTTTACGGTTCTGGAAACCCGAAACGGGTATCGGGTCGGCAGGATGATGAT
>DFZE01000131.1:5640-7885 GCA_002382065.1 Desulfobacteraceae bacterium UBA4064 | reverse complement strand
GGAATGCCGGAATGCGGTCACTTCAGCCTTCAGTCTTCAGCCTGTTATCCTTATAATTCATGGCTTCCACAGGCAGAAATTCTTCAGCATCCGAAGCCCGGGACGCCCGCTTTTTTCCGGATGAAACTGTGTGGCCACGACATTCTTGTGGTGGATCACCGAAGCAAACCGCAGTCCATAATCGGTTGTGCACAACACCTGGGCGGTACTGGCCGGCTCCGGATAATATCCGTGTACAAAATAAAATTCATCAGAAACCCTGAGTCCGTCCAGAATGGGATGGGATGCGACAGGCTGAATGCGGTTCCATCCCATGTGGGGAATTTTCAGCCGGTGTCCCTGGTCTGTCAGATCAGCCGGAAACGCCCGAACCGTGCCGTCAATAATTCCCAGACATGTCGTCTTGTTCTCGTCACTTCGGCTCAAAATGATCTGGGTGCCCAGACAGATTCCCAGAATGGGCTTTTTCTCATCAACGGCCTGTCTGATGGCAGCATCCAGGCCGAGGTTTTTCAGGCTTGCCATGGCTGAACCCGCAGCCCCGACCCCGGGGAAAATGATGCGCTCCGCCGCTGCAATCTGACCGGGGTCCCGGGTCACGATACAGGAAAAGCCGATATGGGTGACTGCCCGCGCCACACTGGTCAGATTTCCCGCGTCATAGTCGATGATGGCGATCATGGTCTTTTATCCAACGGCTGCCTTGGCAGCCTCCCAATATTCCGTCCATTGTGATTCAGTGAGCGAAGACAGGGCAATGTCGTGATCTCTGAATTGTTTTTCCATGTGCCTGAACCGCTTTTCAAATTTATGTGTGGCATCGGCCAGCGCGGTTTCCGGATGAATGCGGGCAAACCGGGCCACATTCACCAGTGTAAAGAGAATATCGCCAAACTCCAGGCCAATCCGGTCCAGGCTGTCCGGCGGAATATTCTCCCCATCCGCGGGCAGTTCGCGTGTTTCATGATTAAATTCAGCCCATTCCTCTTCCGCTTTTTTCATGACGCCTGACAGCGTTTTCCAGTCAAAGCCGGAACGGGCCGCCCGTTCAGAAACCCGGTATGCCCGAATCAGGGCCGGCAATCCGCGGGGGATGGAATCCAGAATACCCGATTGACCGTCAGCGGGTTTTTCCTGCTGTTTGATTTTCGCCCACCGCTTTCGAACCTCATCAGAGGAATTGACCCGATCCTCGCCAAAAACATGGGGATGTCTCCGGATCATTTTATCAAGGGTGTTTTTGACAACATCCGACAGGGAGAATTCTTTTTTCTCCTGATACAGGCATACCAGAAACAGCAGTTGAAACAGAACATCCCCCAATTCTTCACACACATCGGCAGATGATCCGGCATGAATGGCATCGATCAGTTCATGCATTTCTTCCACAAGATAGACGGACATGGTTTTGGGCGTCTGCTTTCGGTCCCAGGGGCATCCATTATCGCCCCGCAACCGGTTGATCAGGTGAAGGACCGGTTGAACCGTATCCAATTCCGGTTTTATAGCGGGATGTTCCACGCTTTTTTCAATTCCTTTATTTTGTTGAAAAATTCCTGTTTCATTTCGGATGAAATCATTTTGGCCAGTTTTTCCGATGCCCAGGAGACATGAGGGGCCATGTGGGATTCCGAAATCAATGCGGAATTTTTTGGAAGAAATGCGGTCAGCATGACCAGAAGAATCGAGACGATCAAAATGCCTTTGAAGGCTCCGAACATGAGACCCGACAGCCGGTCAATCCATCCCAGAAAGGCGATGTTCATCAGATATTTGATGATGGCGCCCATAATACTGATGGCAACAAACACGCTGCAAAAAATCAGCATGAATGCCAGGATATTGGCGTAGGCCATATTGGATATCCAGGTTGAAAAGGAATTCGCAAGACCGGGATAATAGGTATATCCGGCGTAAAATCCGGACAAAACGCCAACAATTGAGCTGATTTCCTTGACCAGCCCCCTGAAAAATCCCCGTATCAGACAATATCCCAGAATAACCAGGATAATGGTATCGAATGGATTCATGGTGTTCCTTTAAAAAAATTACATCCCGCAGTGAGACAACCTTTCATCCTTCATCCTTCAGCCTTTCTTTTTCATCTTTCCATCGCGATGGATGTAACAGAACGGGTATGGGGAGTCAAGGCGATTTTCCCTTGTAATCGGGCCGGAGATATTTGTCAATTGCATCGGCTTTCAAACCTTGATATACATTGTGTTTGAACGAAAACTCCTGTTCA
>DFZE01000131.1:0-5633 GCA_002382065.1 Desulfobacteraceae bacterium UBA4064 | reverse complement strand
TTGTTTCGGATTTCGCGCTTCGAATTTCGAATTTTGAGATAGAGAGAAAGGGTTTCCGTTCAGGCACTACATAACAAACACGCTGAAATCGGCATAAATCAACACGGACATATACGCAAGAATACATTGATCCGGTGATTTCAAATATCAACATCGTTATCCGATGGAATTATGACTTCAGAACAAACGGATTTACATCATACCCGCCTGACATTCTCCGATATCGATCTGGCCAAACAACTGTTTGGCGAGCGTAACAGCCATCTGAAAAAGATTGCCGAGAGTGTTGACGCACAGATCGACACACGGGGCAATATGGTCATCATCACCGGAGCCCCCCATGCCGAAAAACTGGCCGAAACGATACTGAATCAGGTGTATGATCTTCTGAAAAGCGGTTATCCGGTTTATCCAAACGATATCGATTATGCCATCAGCGTCCTCAGTTCCAACCATCAGGCATGCCTGAAGGACATTTTTCTGGATACTGTTTATATTACCAGCAAAAAAAACCCGATAACTCCCAAAAGTCAGGCTCAGAAGACCTATATTGACGCCATCCGGTCATTTGATATCGTATTCGGCATCGGGCCCGCCGGAACCGGAAAGACCTATCTGGCCATGGCCATGGCAGTGGCCGAACTGACCAAGGGAACGGTCCGGCGGATCATTTTGACCCGGCCTGCGGTGGAAGCGGGTGAAGCCCTTGGATTTTTGCCCGGCGATCTGGCGGAAAAAGTGGATCCGTATCTCCGGCCCCTGTATGACGCACTTCATGACATGATGCGCTTTGAAAAGGTTTCCGGCATGCTCCAGCAGGGCATTATCGAGGTTGCGCCACTGGCTTTCATGCGGGGCAGAACCTTGAATGACGCCTTCATCATTCTGGATGAAGCCCAGAATACCACGACAGAACAGATGAAAATGTTTCTGACCCGAATCGGATTCAATTCCAAAGCCGTCATTACCGGCGATATCACCCAGATCGACCTGCCGTATGAAAAGCTTTCCGGCCTGATCGAGGCTAAAAATATTCTTCAGAACATACCGGGCATTCGAATGGTATTCTTTTCAAAACAGGATGTGGTTCGTCATAAACTGGTTCAGGACATCCTCAAGGCATACGAAGACCATGAAAAGGATCGTTCACGATGAAGCTTGAATTTCCAGGCGGTACAATCCGGGAATTTGTATATTCTCACCCATCCGTTCGATGGGTGCTTCTGTTCGGCGTCACACTGATATTTGTTGTTCTCCTGTATCCCAGTCTGGTTTCACCGGTCTATCAGTACACGATAGGCGATGTTGCCGAAAAAGACATCAAGGCCAGAAAAGACTTTCTGATCGAGGATATCGATGCCACCGAAACAAACCGGCGAAAGGTTGCCGATGAAATTCTTTCGGTCTATGACCTCGATGCGGCATTGACCAAAAGTCTGACGGACAATACGCATAAAGCCTTTGAAATGATGCGTAAAATTATTGAATCAGAAAAATCTGCGGAATTGATGTCCAATTCAGGACTGGTTACAGAAATTGTTGGCATACCGGTTAAAAAACCGTCATTGCACGAACGGATTCTTGAGCAGAAAACCCGCTTTGAAGAAATTTTGGGTTTTTCGGTCAGCGACGGATCATATGCGATTCTGGAAAAGGAAGCATTCAGACAGACCGTCGAAGATATGATCATTCGAATTCTGACAACCATTCTGGATACTGGTGTGATCGGCAGCAAGGATATTTTACTTCGGGAATCCGACAAGGGCATTATTCTCCGGAACCTGGAAAATGGTGGTGAAAATATCATCATCCGCCTGAAATCCTTTTACGGACTGGATCAGGCCAAAACAATGGTCCGGGTTGTCGGCGCGCCGATTCTGACCGATTTCAACCACCAGGTCCGGAACGTGATTGTCGAGATGGTTCAGGAACTGATACAGCCCAATATCGCCTACAATCGCAAGGAAACCGAGGATCGAAAGAAAAAGGTCCATGACAGCGCCAAGCCGGTTCTGTACAAAATCAAGGCTGGTGAAATGCTGCTTCGGGAAGGCGAGCGCATCACCGCGGCCCACCTGCTGAAGCTGAATGCACTTCAGGACAGGGAAAAAAAATATTTTGCCGTCTCCAATGTTGTGGGCGCAGCCATGATCATGCTCTGCCTGCTGTCCATTTCCTACATACTTCAAAACTATCTGAACAGTCCGATTCATCACGATCTGAATAAAAACCTGATCTTTATTTCATCTGTACTGGTTCTTTTTTTTCTGCTGGCGCGCATATCCTTTGTGTTTGCGGATGGCATTTCCCAGAATTTTCCCTATGGCATCACCGCTTCTGCGATTCTGTTCAGCATTCCCATACCTGCCGGGGCCATGACCATCTGCCTGTTTATGGGTATCCATGTCGCGATGATCAGCGGCGTCATTTTATCGACGGCTACCGCAATTCTGATCGGAAACCGGTTTGATGTCATGATCTATTTCATGCTGAACAGTCTGGTCGCGGCCTGGTGCATTCAGCGCTGCCGCGAGCGCAGGGTCTTCATTCGGGCAGGCCTCATCATTGGCCTGTTGAATATGGGACTGGCCACAGCCATCTGTTTTTATGAGGCCCGATTGTCCGCTCCGGATCTGGTCTGGGCCTGGGCGTTTGCATTTATTGGCGGGGTTGGAACCGGAATAGTGGCTGCGGGTATTGCACCGCTGTTTGAACTGGCTTTTGATTATACCACGGATATCAAACTTCTGGAACTTGCCAATCTGGACCGCCCGATCCTGCGACAGTTGATGATCGAAGCGCCCGGGACCTACCATCATTCGGTCATTGTCGGATCCATGGTAGAGGCTGCGGCATCTGAAATCGGCGCCAATTCCATTCTGGCCAAAGTATGCGGATATTATCATGACATTGGAAAAATCAGGAAACCCGGCTATTTCATCGAAAACCAGACCAATGGCAAAAACCGTCATGACAAACTGGCGCCGTCCATGTCCAAACGGATTCTGGCGGCTCATGTCAAGGACGGCGCCGAGATTGCCCGTGAGCACAAGCTGGGCAAAGCTATCATCGATACGATTCTGCAGCATCACGGGACCAGCCTGATGGCCTATTTTTATGACAAAGCCAGGCAGCTCAAAAGTGACCATGAAGTCAATATGGATGATTTCCGCTATCCCGGACCCAAACCCCAGACCCGGGAAGCCGGTCTGGTGATGCTGGCCGATGTGGTTGAAGCCGCATCCCGGACACTGGACAATCCCACGCCGGCCAGAATTCAGGGGCTGGTTCAAAATCTGATCAACAAAATTTTTTCCGATGGGCAACTCAGCAACTGCGAACTCACGCTGAAAGATCTCAACAGCATCGCCAAAACCTATATCAAAATTTTAAACGGCATTCACCATCATCGGATCGAATATCCGGAAAAACTGGTTCTGGTTGGGGGAAAGACAAAAGATGGGCGTTCTGATAAGCAACCGCCAAAAACGGAAAAGGATTCATCTAAGGACAACCCGCCAAAAAGCCCAGGCCATCTTAGACGCCTTGGGTTATCCTGAGCACGAGCTGTCCATTCTGATTGTCGATGATCCCCAGATTGAAACGTTGAACCGTGATTACCTGCATCATGAGGGTCCAACCAATGTCATCTCTTTTCCCATGCAGGAGGGGGAATGCAGCGGCGTCAATCCCCACATCCTGGGGGATGTCGTAATTTCCGTCGATACGGCCAAACGAGAGGCCGAAATGGCCGGCATCCCCTTTCACCTTCGTTTCATGCAATTGCTGATACATGGCATTCTGCATCTGGCCGGATATGATCATGAGGGAACGGAAGCCGACGCGGAAAAGATGGAGGCAAAAAGCGACGAGCTGATTCTCATGCTCTCACAATTTAAGGAAACCGCATAAATGATTCTGGTCACCGCACACGAAATGCAGCAAATGGACCGGCTGACCATTCATGAATTCGGGTTGCCCGGACGGATTCTGATGGAAAATGCCGGGCGGAGCGCTGCTGAAATTTTGCTCCAGATGATTTGCAGTCAGCCTTCCCATCGGGTCGCCATATTGGCCGGACGAGGCAACAACGGGGGAGACGGATTTGTCATAGCCCGTTATCTGGCTCAGAAATCGGTTCCGGCTACGGTCTATCTTCTGGCCACCAAAGACCGGATAACCGGAGATGCGGCAGACAACCTGGGGCTGTTGTCAGCTATCGATATTCCAGTCATTGAATTGCCGGATTCTGCAACATTTTCGGATCATGAATCCGATATGATGGCCCATACCCTGTGGGTCGATGCACTTCTGGGAACCGGGCTGAATGCGGATGTTACCGGCCTCTACCGTCAGGCCATCGAATTTCTCAACCGGTCTCAAAAACCGGTTCTGGCTGTCGATATTCCATCCGGCCTTTCAGCAGACACCGGCATGCCCATGGGATGCTGTGTCACAGCAGATGCCACGGCAACATTCGGATTTCCCAAGATCGGCCACATGCTCCATCCGGGTCCCGAATACACCGGCACTCTCCATGTCATTGATATCGGCATCCCGCCATATATTGTCAGCCGGGTCAATCCCGGCCAGGAAATGATTACCGATGAGACCATCCGGCAGATCTATCGCCCGCGGGCAGTCACGGCCCACAAAGGGACTGGCGGGCATCTTCTGATTGTGGCCGGGTCAACCGGCAAGGCCGGCGCTGCGGCCCTGGCCGGCCTGGGAGGTCTGCGATGCGGGGCTGGTCTCGTCACTGTGGCGACACCGGCCGGCGTGATGCCCCTGATTCAGAACCGGATTATGGAAGCCATGGCGGCGCCGCTGCCGGAAACCGCAGACGGATTTCTGTCAGAATCGGCATTTGAATTTCTGATGCAAACCGCTTCCGATAAAAAATGCATGGCCCTGGGACCCGGAATCGGAACCCATCCGGAAACCGTTTCCCTGGTGCATCGCATCGTTTTAAATTCCGGAATTCCTCTGGTTATCGATGCTGACGGGCTCAACTGCCTGTCACAGAATACCGCTATCCTGAAACAGGCCAATGTCCCCATCATTCTGACCCCGCATCCCGGAGAAATGGCCCGGCTGGCCCGATGCAGCGTGGCGGACATTCAAACCGACCGGATCGGCGCTGCCAGGCGTTTTTCGGTTGCTCATCGGGTGTATTTGATACTCAAGGGCGCCAAAACCCTTGTTGCACTTCCGGATGGAAAGGTGTTTGTGAACCCGACTGCCAATCCGGGGATGGCATCCGGCGGCATGGGGGATGTACTGACCGGTGTGATCGGCGCCCTGGTGGCACAGGGTTACACGCCGGAAGATGCCTGCAGGCTGGGGGTCTATCTTCACGGAAAGGCTGCGGATCATCTGACACAGTCACAGGGTCCCCAGGGCTTTCTGGCATCGGATGTCGCCGACGCGATACCCCGGGTGTTTCAGATCATCCATGAAAATAAATGCTAGGCGGCCCATGCCAGGGTTGTCTTCACGGTAAACGATCATGATCAGGGGCTTGCTCACCCCCCATCTATGAAAATCAGGCATGATCGTAGTGACGCCGTAAGGCGTTTGCTTTAAATGCCCTTACAGGCACACTACGAACAGAGGGAAGCATTTCGCCGCAT
>DFZE01000084.1:5254-15536 GCA_002382065.1 Desulfobacteraceae bacterium UBA4064 | reverse complement strand
CCCTCTTTTAACGAGGTCTGTTATTATAATTTAATACAAATTTTTGCATGTATCATGCAAAAATCAATCATTAATTATATCCACCAAGGCCCCCCAAGAAAAATTCAATATGAAAAATAAAATGCGCATCTATGGCCTGGACTTCACCAGCGCGCCATCATCCGGCCTGTCTTCCGCAAAGAACCGGAAGCGGCTGATTCTGGCGGTCTGTACTCTGGAAAATGGCATTCTGGAAGTTGAAAAACTGGCGGAACTCAACGGGGCGTATCCGGGAGATTTTTCCGGATTTGAGAAATGGCTGTGTACGGAAGGGGAATGGTTTGCCGGTCTGGATTTTCCGTTTGGTCAACCCGCGGTGCCGGCGCATGCGGGAACAGAATTACGGCGTTCCGGACGATGCTGATTCCATTGAAGGCTGGATATGTGATCCACAGATGTTTTCCGGACAGGGATGATCAGCCCGAACAAGGTATATCACCATTTGGCATAGTGTTCTTCTGTAAAGCCGACGGCGTTTTGCAGTTGCCAGACCTGATCGCCATCCCGCAACACCCCTTCAAACCGGCCAAACGGCTGGTGAAATTTGCTGACGACCAGACCGGCATTGATGTTTGCCGAACGCTTGCCCTCGGGGAAAAACCGGAGACTGACCCGACCGTCGTTTGACTGGATATGCCAGGGCTTGAGAAGATCCAGATCGTCATACCGGATATCGATCGAATCGGTTTTGACAAGACGACCATTGACCCAGAATGCATTTTCCGTAAATCCGGTTTCGTTGATCCCCTGAACCAGATTGAAACCGATACGGTTTCCCGCCATGTCCACACCGCCGCCAGATGCCCAGTTCCAGAATGTATGACGGGCGAGATAACCCAGTGTATAATCCAGAACACCCACAGACTGGTCTTTTGGAATATGCCACAAAAGCCCATTGTGCCGGATTGTCCCACTGACAGGGATACCGGCCTGCTTGTGGGTGTAGTTAAAGCCTTTCAGACCCACCCGGGTCAGGCAGACAAGGGGATATTCATGTCTGTCAAAAGAAAGGTCGACGGAAAGCGCGTCCTGAATTGACCCATCGACCGTGATGGTTTCGGAATCCCCGGTCATCCGGACAACCGTATTCCCGCTGTTGAAGGTGACTGAACCGGTCAGGGAGTTTCCGTCAAAAATGGCTGCGTTTCCGCCGGGTGTCAGAACATTGAATTCGCTGAGCCGGGCGTTTTGGCGTTCAAAAAGATAGGCGAACAGGTTGCACATATACCCCAGGCGGACGATGGCGATGCCAAAGATGATGTCGGCGTTGCAGACGCTAAGGTATTCCCAGTGTTTGATCCGGTACTTCAGACAGTGATTAGTGGTCAGTCCGCCTTCAGCGGTACAGCCGGTAGGTCAGGATGTCGCGGCCCTTTGCGACTTCCTGACAGCAACGGACCAACTGCCGCCCCGCCTGAAAGCCGAAATGCAGCCCCTTCAGTTTTCAGTCTTCAGCCTTCCCCCTTCAGCCTAACCCTCTCAATCCGGCAACACCCGATACCCCACATCCCCGGTCAACCCGATAACGGCCCACAGCCCGCCCATCAAGAAATCGCCAATGATGAGCCCGATAAACAGGTATCGCAGCTTTTTGAACAGGGTGATACCGCCATAACGCATGCACAGGGTGTTGATGAGCCATCCGGTAAAAAAACTGAACCAGAGAATCCGCATGGCCGAACTGTATGCCATCAGATACCCGATGGGGTGAATGGGCCACCAGTACAGCCGGTGATAACAGATGACCAGAACCAGCATGATCGCAGCGCCTGCGATTGAAAAAATCATGATCCAGGATGAAGCCGACGCCGCGGGATCGGCCATGACAGCCTGAATGTTTTCATAGGTCGTCAGGGTGGTGCGTGTGGCCCATTCCAGCTCCAGTTCGCGAATGCCGTATTTGTAGCAAAGCATCAGCATGGCGGCAAATGAAACCGCAATGGCGACAATCAGGGTGAAGAGAATGGTCAGCAGCATGCCTGTCTGACGCGGCAGGATGCCGGTGATTCGGCGGGTATGCAGCAGCGACGGCATCAATGACTCCCGCAAATCCACAAACAGAACCTTTTGCGCGACACCGGCCAAAAGAATCTGGGCTCCGGAAAAAAGCCGGGCTCCGAAAAGGGATAAAAGACCATCGATGGGTGCGGCGGTCAGGGTAAAATAGGCAATTCCGCCCTGACAGATGACCCGTGTGGCAACCACCATGACCATAAAACAGGCGCTTAAAAAGAAAAATGCCGTCAGGGGGGACATCCCGAAGAAAACGCACCAGGCATACAGGCCGATGCTGCCGATAATCAGCCCCCAGAAGGACAAACCGGCTGACATCCATTCATTCCCGGATTTTTCCGCCCGGCTTTTCAGACCAAACGACTGGCGGATGACATCCAGAATGTGATGCCGGGCCAGCCAGAGGATGAACAGAAAAAATATGCCATATGCGCCGATCATCTGGGTTTCTTCCGGACGCGACAATGTGGGCCCGAATGTGATTCCCAGTGCGGCATCCGGAATATTGTATCCCATCAGGGACAAAACACCGATAAGCAGACCGCCCAACAGAAAGAAAAACCAGAATGAAAAGGAGATCTGCTTGGATGTCAGAAAGGCAAATCCGATAAATGCCGGATAAATATAAATATTGAGTTTTACAAAGGCTGAAAAAATTCCCTGGGAAGAAAAATACGGGCCGGCCAGGATCAGTGTCGGAATCTGGGGAATGGATGGAATATAAAAATTAATGCCGTTCAACAAATGCAGCATGACCGGAATCAGAATGCCCACGATCAGATACCGGTCTGACAGAAAGCGCCCCAGCTCACGCTGATTCATGGCTTCTTCGATCATCATGGGCACCTGAAGCAACGGCATGTTCATCCGTTCGTAATGCAGCCACTGCCTGCTGAAAATATTGACCAGGCAGATCATGACCCAGTAGGCCAGCAGGATAAAGGCGCCCCAGACACACAACGGCATGACCCATGCCACCCAGGGAATCTCTGCGATGAGTTCGCCCAGTCCCATCTGCCGTCCATTTTCCAGTCCATTGTACAGAAGTTGAATGGCCTCCGGGTCCTGGGGCCGCCAGAGTTGGGGGGAAAATGGCTGAAGGGTCTCTGCCCAATGATTTTCCACCGTATCAAAATGCCAGGGTGCGGTCAGGTTGATGAAAAAGGTGCGGGTCAGCCCGGTATAGGCAATACCGGAGGTCAGAACGGAAAATGTCCAGACAATGAGCAGTTCTTTGCCGGTAAAAATGGAACTGGACGGAAAGATTTTTTGAAGGATGGCGACAAGGACGGTCAACCAGATCAGGATGAAAAACGGGGCCAGGGGAAAATGTCCCCCGCCCAGAGGCGTTGCCTGGTGGTAGATATTGTTGTAGGGCGTCAGGGCGCAAATGGCCATGGCCAGAACAAATCCGACGGCCAGCGCGCGAAACCGTACGGTTTCAACCGGTAAATGAGAAGTTGTCACAACATCATTGTCCTTGGGTTCATAAAATCCGCATTCCCATGCTGGATGCAACTATATCAGACGCCAGTTCCGCGCTGGTATTCCCCATATCCAGAATGGGATTGACTTCGGCCACATCCATCGATGACATGCAGCCACATTCTGCAATGGTTTCCATGAGCAGATGAATCTCCCTGTAGGTCAGCCCCCCCGGTACAGGTGTTCCGACGCCGGGTGCGACCTGCGGATCCACGCTGTCCACATCAAAACTGACATGAATGTGATCGACATGGGTTCTGAGACTCTTTAATATTTTTCTGATGATAAAATCAACGCCTTTTCTGTCGATATCCGTCATGGTATAAACCGGCAACCGCCAGCGTTTCAATGTCTCTTTTTCCAGGGTATCGAGTTTCCGGATACCGACCAGGGCGCTGTTCCCGGGTGTGATTTTCGGGGCATAGCCATTCAGGTGGGTCAGGCGCTGATCGCCGAACCCCAGGGCAATTGCCAGGGCCATTCCATGAATATTGCCGGACGGTGTGGTGTATTCGGTATTCATGTCCGCATGGGCATCGATCCATATGACGCCCGGGGTTCTGCCGTTCTTTTTGCAAAACGCCGAAACCCCGGCAATCGATCCAATGGCAACCCCATGATCGCCGCCCAGACAAAGCGGAAAATATCCCCGGGAAAGGGATGTTTCAACCTGGTCTGCCAATATCTGAGCCGCCCGGGCGATTTCTTCCACATATTTCAATCGCGGATCGAATATCGTCAGATCCTGCCGGGGGTAAATACAGATATCGCCCAAATCCGTGACAGAATAGCCCAGAATCTCCAGTTTGTTCTGAATACCGGCGATTCGAAGCGCTGCCGGCCCCAAATCCACACCCTTGCGGCCGGCCCCCAGGTCCATCGGATACCCGATCAGATGAATTTGGCGGCTGCATTCCACTGCAATAGTTCCTGTTGGTTAGGCTGATTGAAATAATTAAAAACCACAAATTTACCGTGAAAATAGAAAAAACAGAAGTCAGAAGACAGAAGTCGGAATTCAGAATAAAAAGGTACATGTCATTTTCATAGATGGAGGTGCATCCATCCGGAATGATTCATGATCGTTTACGGTGAAAATACTTTTTAACTACGAAATACACGAAACACGCGAAAAATGATCTTCAGCCGGTAGGTCAGGTTGGCCGGAAGTTTGGCCTACCTGACTGCTTGGCCGGACCGCTACAAGCCGTATTCATCCTTCTGCGGTTCCGGGTTCGGTCAAAAGTTTGAAGATTACCCCAGAAAGCCTGTAACAGAAGCAAAAGTGGTAAGTCAATGACATTGTGATTTGATTGACATTTAAAAAGGACATCTGTTAAGGCTATGCGGGGAAAGGGGGCAGATGACATGGATGCCATCATGCTGCTGGAAACACGGAATCTGAAATGATGTAACCGGACAAATCATGCCAATTAAATGGGTAGTCGATATTTCGGGATGGATCGGCGCCGTATCGCTGTTGATGGCCTATGCGCTGGTATCCATGCGTCGACTGGATGGCAAGTCCATAACCTATCAGATCATGAACCTGCTGGGTGGCTTGTTTTTGCTTGTCAATTCGTTTTATTACGGAGCCTACCCGTCAGTCGGTTTAAACGGCATCTGGATTGCCATCGGCATCTTTACCCTGATTCAAAACCGCAATCGGGTTAAGCGGACTGGAAAGAAAAAGGATGAAGGCGGAAGGCTGAAGACTGAAGGCTGAAGGGCCGCAGTCCGGCACTCAAGCTGCTTCTCGATGTGCATGGCTGAAAGATCAAAGTTCAAAGCTGAACATATTGACAGTGAAGGCGGAATGATATGACACCTGTTGATCAGTCGCGATGTCCCTGGGTGGATATGAGAAAACCCGATTATGTGACGTATCATGATCGGGAATGGGGCGTGCCGGTTCATGATGACCGGGTATTGTTTGAGTTTCTGACACTGGAATCGGCCCAGGCCGGACTGTCCTGGTACACCATACTCAAACGCCGGGAGGCATACCGCAGCGCGTTTGAAGGATTTGATCCAACAACCGTCGCCCGTTTTGATGCGTCCAGAATAGAGGCGATGCTTCAGAATTCCGGATTGATCCGGAACCGGAAGAAAATCGAGGCGGCCGTCATCAATGCCAGGCAATTTCTGAAGGTGCAAAACGAGTTCGGAAGCTTTGACGCCTATATCTGGCGGTTTGTGGATGGTCAGCCCATTGTGAATGTCATTCGATCCGCTTCCGATTATCCGGCTGTCAGTCCGGAATCGGAAGCATTAAGCCGGGATATGCGTCAGCGCGGTTTTGTCTTTATCGGCCCGACAATCTGTTATGCGCACATGCAGGCAACCGGCATGGTGAATGATCATATCCTGGGATGTTTTCGCAGGCAGGAAATCATCGATGGGAATTTTTGAGATTGTGCGCCAGAAAACCGGCGGCTATGCACATGCCGCCGAATATTCCAGGCGCAGGGATTCTATCAGTTCCCTGACAGAAAGAATCCGGTCAACGCGGTATGCATTGGCGCCGGCAAATGCAAATCCGTTTCTGAATTTGCCCTTTTTGGCGGCTGCCAATGCCAGTGTGATACAGTATGGGCTTTTTGTCCGGTCACAGGTTTTGACACAATGATAGGGACAGGTGAACGGCATTTTGTTTCCGGATGCCACATCCTCAAGAAATGAATTTTTGATGGCCCGGCCCGGCATTCCCACCGGGCTTTTAATGATGATCAGGTCGTCTTTTGTCGCCTTTAAAAAATTCTCCTTGAACGCGATATCGGCATCGCATTCATGTGTGGCCACAAACCGGGTTCCCATCTGAACGCCTGATGCACCCAGTGACAAATAATGGTGAATATCCTGACCGGTATATATCCCGCCTGCCACAATGACCGGAATCGTGATACCCTTTGCAGCCGCTATGGGGGCAATGGCCCCGATCACCTCTTTCAGCAGATTTTCCAGACAATATTTCGGATCATCGATCTGATCCGGCTTGAAACCCAGGTGGCCTCCGGCCATGGGGCCCTCCAGGACAAAGGCGTCCGGAAGATAATTGTATCGGGAAAGCCATTTCTGACAGATCAGGCGTGCGGCCCGGCCAGAAGAAATGATGGGGGCCAGTTTGGTTTTTGCACCCGGGGTCAGATACTCCGGCAAATCCATCGGAAGACCTGCGCCGGAAAAAATGATATCAATGCCTTCTTCAATCGCCCCTTTGACCAGGTCTGCATAATGGGTTAACGCAACCATGATATTGACGCCAATGACTCCGCTGCTCAATGATCTGGCTTTTTGAATTTCATGTTTCAACGCCCGGACATTGGCCACAGCCGGATCAGTGGAAATATCCGGTTCATCGATACCGATCATGGCGCCGGCAATGACACCGATCCCGCCCTCATTTGCCACTGCCGATGCCAGTCCGGCCATGGAGATACCGACTCCCATTCCCCCCTGAACAATGGGGATGCGGCAGACCAGATCACCGATTTTCATTTCAGGAAAATTCATCGCTTAAACCTGTAGTATTTTTGATATAGCCCCGCATGGCAAAACCGCAGTCGAAAAAATGATTTTTTTTGCCAATTAATTCTATCAGTACGGTATATTGGACGAAATAGCAAAAAGGAATACGTGATTGACAAAGATATTACATTTCATCTTTTGACAACATCTTTATCCAAGAGCCTGTTTGAAGATATTCTGGATCAGGCCCGATAACAAGCCTCAGACGGGATATTCAAACAGGCGCTACAGCCAGTCCGAGAGTATCAAACCCGCCCCAAACCGGTTGATGGATGCGTTGTAATCAATCAGGCTTTCACCATAGCCATTGAAATATTGCAGATACATTTTGAATTTTCCAAACAGGGGAAAGGTCCAGCCCAATGTCACGGCCCCCTTGTTTTCGGATGTGCGCAGATTGTTCCGGAGCATCATGCTGAATTCACTTTTCCGCCATTTATAAATGGTGTGCAATTCGCCATAGCCCATGTAGCGGGAAATGTCGGGATTGTCATCGCCGTCGGTGTCTTCCGGAGACGATTTGAGATTTTCCGGAATCCGGTACCAGGGCTTGAGACTGATGGCCAGATTTCCGACACTGCCAATCATATTGAGATAAATCCGGTTCCAGCTTCGGGAACACGGAAGACTCCGGCCATTGGACTGATGGGCTGCACCCAGCAGCAGGTGCATGTTATCAAGCCCGAATAGCCCCGGGTTATAGTCAAACTGAAGCCAGCCCTCGGGCTCATGATTGGTTTCCCGAAACGGGCTGGATTCATCGCTGTTGTACGCCTCCCACCAGGACTGATTGGTATAGGCCAAATAAATATCCCCGTTGTTTTGGAACAGATTGTCCCATACCCGATATTTGAGGCTGATTTGAAATTTGATTTCCCAGTTGTCCGAATAGTAGTCTGATCCGGTAGAGGGGGTTTCATTGGATGATGTGGAATAGGTTGCCGGCAGAATGTAATTCGGGCGATGCGGGGTCAGGGCAAAGGGGTTTTCAAATGTTTGGGCTTCCTTTTCAAGGCGATTGCTCACGGCAGACGGTTTGTCCGGTGTTTCCGGTTTGGCGCCGGTATCGGATGGCAATGATATTTCCGGGTTGAGATACCGGCTGCAGTCTGACCGGATTTCTTCCACGGATGTTTCGGCCGGAGCGGTTTTGAGTGCATTCAGAAGACACTCATCATAGGTCATGGCAGCGGCGGGTGGATACAAAACCATCAAACAGAACAGTACAATCATTCCGGAAAAACACAATTGAATGACTGACGGTCTATTCAATAAGGGCGTCATGTTTTGGCTCCTGATGAATGGTCAAATGAGAAAGGCCAAAGGCTGAAGGTTGAAGACTGAAGGCGCCGTATTTCTGCGTTTCGGCAGAGCGGCCGGCGCCTGGTCAGGCTGCTTTTCAATATTCATGGCTCATGTCTCAACACGGATTTGGTTTCATGATATGGCCTTTTGCCGAAGGAGATGGTCTGCCAGAACAATGCGCACCATGGCTTCACAAACCGGATTGATACGGGGAATGGCAGAGATGTCATGTCTGCCTGTAATGCGGATGGTTTCCGGCTGACCCTGGATGTTTACGGTTTGCTGAGGAATTGAAATGGAGGGAATGGGTTTGACCGCCACCCGGATGACAATATCGGCGCCGCTCGAAATGCCGGCCAGAATGCCGCCTGCATGGTTGGTTGAAAAACCTGCCGGCGTGATGGGGTCGTTGTGGGTTGATCCGGTCTTTTCGGCAGCCAGAAATCCATCCCCGATTTCAACGCCCTTGATCGCACCAATGCCCATCAGTGCGCCTGCCAGGTCTGCATCCAGTTTGCTGAATACGGGCTCGCCCAGACCGGCCGGAACACCTGTCGCCAGAATTTCCACAATACCGCCCACGGAATCTTCGCTTTTCCGGACTGTGTCAATGCGGGTTTCCATCATTCGGGCCGCATCCTCATCCGGGCAGCAGAAGGGATTGTTGCCAATCGATTCCAGATTGATATTCCGGGCGACGATGCCGCCCAGGGCCAGGGTATAGGCGGTCACCCGAATGTTGCAGGTATCCAGAATGGTCTGGGCCACGGCGCCCGCAGCCACTCTGGCAGCCGTTTCCCGTGCAGAGGCCCGGCCGCCCCCCCGCCAGTCCCGAATGCCGTATTTGGCCTGATAGGTGATATCGCCATGCCCGGGTCGAAACAGCCCGGAAATGGCTGTATATGCCGATGACCGGGCATCCTGATTGGGAATCAGAATACAGATCGGGCATCCGGTGGTCTTGCCTTCAAAGATGCCGGACAGAATCTGTGCGGTATCCGGTTCCCGGCGGGTGGTGCTGGCCGAAGACCGGCCAGGCCGCCTGCGGTCCAGAAATGCCTGAATGATGGTCTCATTGAGGACCAGCCCCGGAGGGCATCCGTCAATGACGGCGCCAATGCCGGGACCATGGGATTCTCCCCAGGTGGTGACGCGAAAAAGGGTTCCAAATGTGTTTCCGGACATGGGTTGTCAAATACCTTTCAGTCGATGACCGGCCGGAACTTAACGGCGTTCAGTATCCACTGGCATAGGGCTTCTGTTTCAAGGGTGTCTGTATCAATGGAAAAATCCATGGCATTCTGATAAATGGGATTGCGTACGGACAACACCTCTTCAATTTCCCGAAGCGTCCCCTGACTGGTCAGGGCCGGGCGCTGATCCGGGCTGACCGGATCCGCTGCAATTCGTTCGGCAACCGTTTCCGGCCTGACACGCAGCCAGACAATTGTTCCGGTCGATTTCATCAGCCGGACATTTTCATCAAACAGAACAATCCCGCCACCGGTTGCAATGATCCGGTTGTCTCCGGATGCGACAAAATGAAGGGTTTCTTTTTCAAACTCCCGAAAAATATCCCAGCCCCGAGTGTGTACGATATCGGCAATGCTCATGCCGCGGCTTTTGACAAGTTCTTCATCCGTATCCCGGAACGGCCATCCGGTTATTCGGGAAAGCGCTTTTCCGGTTCTGGTTTTTCCGGAACATCGATAACCGGTCAGATAAATATTCATAAAAATGGTCCCGTTGTATTTCAGATTTGAAATTTGAGATTTCAAATCCGGATAAACTCAGATTTTAACTGGTTCAAAGGACTTGCTCACCCCCAGACATGAAAATGAGGGCGAACCTGCTTCTTTCCGTGTATTCCGTGTGTTCTGTGGTTACTGTATTTTCACGGTAAACGATCATG
>DFZE01000084.1:0-5165 GCA_002382065.1 Desulfobacteraceae bacterium UBA4064 | reverse complement strand
GATGGTATATGTTTATTTTTAACTGTATTTTCACGGTAAACTTTATGGATTGCATCAAGATAAGGCGTGTACTACTATTAACAGGACCGGGCCGCTTTATCAACCCTGTCATCATGTTCACCCGCAATACCCTACAGGAGCTTAAATGGAAGAAGAACTCGTTCCCCTGATGACAAACGACCGGTTCATGTTTTCCTGCTCGGCGTCGGTTCCCTGTTTTACCGAATGCTGCCGGGATCTGAACCAGTTTTTGACGCCGTATGACATCATTCGTCTCAAAAACAGTCTCAATCTGTCATCCACGGAATTTCTGGATCAATACACATCGCGGCATACCGGGCCGGAAACCGGCCTGCCGGTGGTTACCTTTAAAACCCGGCCCGCCGAACGGTTTGTGTGTCCGTTTGTGACACCCACCGGATGCCGGGTTTATGCAGACCGGCCGTCATCCTGCAGAACCTATCCCCTGGTAAGAATGGCGTCGCGGTCCCGCGAAACCGGAAAAATTACCGCATATTATGCGCTGATGAAAGAGCCCCACTGCCAGGGATTTGACAGGGGCCGGTCCTGGACCGTACAGGAATGGCTCCAGGATCAGAGCCTTTTGATCTATAATGACATGAATGACATGATGATGGAAATCATCGGTCTGAAAAATCAGATGAAGCCCGGACGGCTGGATCCGGAACTGAATGAGCGGGTGTATCTGGCATTGTATGATCTGGACCGCTTTCGAACCGTTGTGGCGGAACAAGCGGATGCACCGCCGGAATCGGTTCTTTCTGACGATTTATCCCTGTTGAAATATGCCATGAGCTGGATAGCCCGTCAGTTGATGACCCTGTCACAGCCTCCCGAGCCGATCCATGAATCCCGATAACCCCGTTGCACTGGTGCTGGGCGCCATCAAGGGCATTGGCCGGGGCATCGGACTGGCCCTGGCCCAAAAAAATGTTCGGGTTGCCCTGAACTATTATGACTGGGAAGACAGTCTGGATGATCTCAAACAAACCTTTTCCGGTTTGGAGGACCGTTACAGGCTGTTTCAAACCGATCTGCGGAGTCCCCGGCACGCCCGTGAACTGGTTCAGAAGGTCATGGCGCATTATGGCCGCCTGGATATTCTGATCAACAATATCGAGCGCGGGGGCTGGCCGGTTGTCCATGGCCCGTATGTCGAATCCCAGTGGGACCTGGAAATGGAAACGACACTTCGCGCCAAATGGTGGATATGCGATGCAGCCATGCCCTTTCTCAAGGCTTCCGGAAACGGGGTGGTCATCAATCTGTCTTCCATCGCCGGTATTGTGGGGCGGTTCGGGCCGGCTTCCCTGATCTTCAATGACGGGTATGCGGCGGCCAACCGGGCGATCTCCTCGTTTACCGAAACATGGGCCCGGGTGGGGGCGCCGGAGGTTCGCGTCAATGAAATTATGCTGGGAATTTTTCAAACCCGCCATGCAGAAGCCACCCGGGGCTGGGGCCTGTTGACAGCCGCGCAACAACAGGCAATCCGCGATCACACGCTTCTGGGGCGGACCGGAACCATTTCGGATGTGGTCAAAAGTGTTCTCTTCATGATTGACGATGCGCCCTTCATGACCGGTACGGTCATGCGGCTGGATGGCGGGTATGTGCTGGGCGGAGAGCGTGTACAGCCCATTCCGGAAGGGGTGGTCTGAAATCTCCACCGGTTGCCAGGTTTCAATTGCGCCATCATGATTCAGCCATTTTGGTCAATGGGGTCGATCTGTCCGGACATGACCGGTTATTCCGGTTTTCCGGTCCGTTGCGCGCCGGGCGATTCAATCGTGTCAGGCTGGGGATAAGGGCTGTACAGTTTGACCGGCGGGCCGGTTTTTCCCCGGAGACGCATATTCAGCATCTCGACAAGTATTGAAAATGCCGGAGAGAATCCAATTCTCAGACCTTTCTGTGATTGCTGCTATCGTATTTCAGATTTCAAATTTGAAATTTCAGATTTGGCCGAATGTAATTTTCAATTTAAGGGAAATCATCCAGTTCTGAATAAAAACAAACGAAAACCGGGGTGTTCCTTCAGACACTGACATGAAGGAAATGTGCCTATCGATAATTGCGATAATCGATATCATACTGTTTTGCCTTGTAGGTGAATATCCGAACCGTTGTTTTGACCAACTGGGCCGCCAGAGAAATATTTCCCCGGGTATTTTTCAGCGCATCGATCAGAATTTCACGCTCCAGATTGGCGACCGCTTCCTCCATGGAATATTCCGGCAGGGTGCCGGATTCAGATCCGGTTTGAAGGGTGGGCGGCAGATGATAGCTGTGGATCACGCCTTCTTCACAGAGGAGGACCGCCCGTTCAAGACAGTTTTCAAGTTCCCGGACATTTCCGGGCCAGTGGTAATTCATCAGCATGTCAATGGCGGGCGTTGAAAACCGTTTGATATCCTTGTGATTTTCTTTTGAATATTTTTCCAGGAAATAGTCCGCCAACAGCAGCACATCGGTTTTTCGCTCCCGAAGCGGTGGCATATATATTGGAAACACATTCAGTCGGTAATACAGATCACCCCGAAAGGTTTCCTCATCGACCGCCTGCTCCAGGTTCTTGTTGGTGGCCGCAATCACCCGGACATCCACCTTGATCGTTTTTTGCCCCCCCACCCGTTCCAGTTCACGTTCCTGAAGCACACGAAGCAGACGGGCCTGGACATCCAGGCCGATGGAGCCGATTTCATCCAGGAAAATGGTTCCCTTGTGGGCCAGTTCAAATTTGCCCAGTTTCTGCTTGATGGCGCCGGTGAAAGCCCCTTTTTCATGGCCAAACAGTTCACTTTCAATCAGATTGACCGGCAGGGCCGCACAGTTGACCTTGATAAACGGTCCTTTTGCCCGATACGAATTATAATGGACCGAGTTGGCCACCAGTTCCTTGCCGGTGCCGCTTTCTCCCCGGATCAGGACCGTGGCATTGCTTTTGGACACCTGGGAGATCATCTGAAAAACCTCCCGCATGCGGCTGCTGCTGCCGATGATGTTGCTGAAACTGTATTTTTTTTCCAGTTGATTCCGTAACCGCTGATTTTCTTCCTTCAGTTGATCTTTTTCAATTCGAATGGTTTCGATATTGATGACATGCCGGGCGATCATGGTCGCAATGACCGCCAGGAGTTTTTCGCCCTCTTTCAGGGGATAGGATGGATCATAATACCGGTCAACACTCAGCGCGCCGATCACCTGGCTGCCTTTCTTGATGGGGACGATGATAAAGGATATTTCCTGGTCGGATTTGTTTTTTCGGGTCTGGGTGCGGTCCAGAAACAACGGCTCCTTGCTGATCTGAGGGATGGTGACGGCTTTCCCGGATTCAATGACCCTTCCGGTGATGCCTTCACCCAGTTTGTATTTTACCCGTTCCATGGTTGACCGGGACAGACCATGCGCCACCTCGATGGTGATTTCTCCGGTAGCGGGATTCAAAATGGTGATGGTGCCGCGAATCATGCTGATGGATGTGGAGAGAATATCCAGCACATTATACAGGGATTTGCGCAGATCCAGATATTCATTCAATGCGTTGCTGATTTCATACAGCAGGGTAACATCTTCGATACGCTTCATGGCCGGGTTTGGCTTTCGGGTTGGGATGGCATGAAAAAACAATAAATTACAATTTTGTAAAGTTTATCAAATTGCTGAATGGAATCAACATTTATTTCGATTCGATTCGAAATTGTGTTCTCGGTTTGTTCGATGATTTCGATTTAACCTGTTGAAAAAATCCTCATTATGATACATAAACAAACATTTGATCATGTTCTTCAATCAGGGTCGCCTCTGAATACACTGATCACTGACNNTGTTATACCGGTTATGGACCTCATCAAAGGAGATCGCATGGAACAGTCTGAAACGCTTGAAAAACTACAGAAGAAACAGTCTCAGGCCCTGCTGGGAGGAGGGACGGACAAAATACAAAAACAGCATGAATCCGGAAAACTGACTGCCCGGGAGCGGATCGGGCGTTTGCTGGATGACGGTACATTTGTGGAAATGGACCGGTTCAAAGCCCATCGATGCACCGATTTCGATATGGCGGACCAGAAAATTCCCGGCGATGGCGTCGTTACCGGATATGGTCAGATTGGGGGCAGACAGGTGTTTGTATTTGCCCAGGACTTCACGGTGTTTGGCGGATCGCTTTCCCTGGCGCATGCAGAAAAAATATGCAAGGTCATGAAAACAGCCATGAAAACCGGGGCGCCGGTCATCGGACTGAACGATTCGGGTGGGGCCCGGATTCAGGAAGGGGTCATGAGTCTGGCCGGATATGGCGATATTTTTTTGTTGAACGTCATGGCATCCGGTGTGGTGCCGCAGATTACGGCAATCATGGGGCCGTCCGCCGGTGGTGCGGTTTACAGCCCGGCCATGACCGACTGGATTTTCATGGTGGAAAAAACCAGCCACATGTTCATTACCGGCCCGGAGGTCATCAAATCCGTGACCCGGGAAGTGGTTGAGAAGGAAGATCTGGGCGGCTCCATGGCCCATAATTCCAAAAGCGGCGTGGCCCATTTTTCAGCACCCGATGATGCCGCCTGCCTGGATATGATTCGGGAACTCATGGGGTTTTTGCCCCAGAACAACATGGAAGACCCGCCCAGAACAACCGCGACCGACGCCCCCAACCGGCGGGATGAATCCCTTAGGGATGTCGTGCCATCCGATCCCAACAAACCCTATGATATCCGGCAGATTGTCCGCTCCAACATGGATGACACCTATTTTTTTGAGGTCCATCAGCACTGGGCCAAAAATATCGTTATCGGCTTTGGCCGATTGGACGGCATGTCCGTTGGAATTATCGCCAATCAGCCCAGTGTCATGGCCGGATGCCTGGATATCGACGCATCCATCAAAGGGGCCCGGTTCGTCCGGTTCTGTGACGCATTCAACATCCCGCTGATTGTCTATGAGGATGTTCCCGGATTTTTGCCCGGAACCCATCAGGAATATGGCGGAATCATCAAGCATGGCGCCAAACTGATCTATGCCTTTTGTGAGGCCACGGTTCCCCGCATCACGGTCATCACCCGAAAAGCCTATGGCGGCGCCTATATCGTCATGAATTCCAAGCATATCCGGGGAGACATCAATCTGGCCTATCCGGGTGC
>DFZE01000011.1 GCA_002382065.1 Desulfobacteraceae bacterium UBA4064 | reverse complement strand
CGAACTGTTCAAAACGGCGCATTGCCTGGCAGATCGTTTGGGTCATTCAGACATTTGAATTTTGAATTTGTTTCGAATTTCGGATTTCGATATTCGAACTTCATCTGAACAGGAGTTTTCGTTCAAACACTAACTTAACACTCAACACTCAAAACGTTCCTTATGTTCACGCCAACCCAGCGAGGTAAAATAACACCCCATGTCATTATCCCCTGACCATCATCCGACCATTCCCGAAATGGCCGAAAATCTGGCCAGTTATGCCCTGGACCGGGAACGGGTTCTCTTTGCACTCAGCCGGGTGCCCAAAGCGGATGCCATCAACCCGGTCATGGTTGAATATGAAATACAGATTCTTCAGATATTGAGTGTGGGATGGTCCATGTCCTATTATATGGAATCCCATGCGGATAAAACGGCTCTGGTCGAAAAATTCTGGAATCTCCTCTTTGAATTTTCAGAAAACATATCGTCTGTGACATCACTTTCCATCGGAAAAGAGATCAATTATTTTCAGATTCTCAAAGAGCGGATGGATACGTATCTCATGGCGCTTTCCGGAATTTCCGGATCAACCGATCCGGCGTCTGTCATTGGTCCGGCATTCGCGCAACTCTGCGGGACCACGGACAATGTTCATGTCATCATGGCCGGATCACGGATCTTTTCACTGGCTGTCGAAGGCGTAAAAGCCTATCTGGATATGGTTTTCACCGGGCAGGAGATGTAAATGGCATTCTATCAAAAACATTATGATATTGTGGTCGTGGGCGGCGGACACGCCGGATGTGAAGCCGCTTTGGCCGCAGCCCGCATGGGATGTGAGGTTCTGATTCTGGCAATCGATCTGGACAAGGTGGCGGCCATGCCCTGCAGCCCCTCCATTGGCGGCATGGCCAAGGGACAACTGGTCAAGGAAATCGATGCACTGGGTGGTGAAATGGCAAAAGTCACGGACCAGACCGCGATTCAGTATCGAACCCTGAACACCAAAAAGGGCCCTGCCGTACATTCCTCCCGAACCCAGAATGACAAGAACCGCTACCACATGGTGATGAAACATGTTCTGGAAAAGCAACCCCGCCTGGATCTCAAACAGGGCATGGTTGAACGCCTGGTAGTCGAAGACAACCGGGTGGTCGGTGTGGAAGACGCCACCGGATTCGGGTATTCGACCCATTGCGTGGTTCTGGCGACCGGCACCTTTTTGAGTGGACTGGTTCATATCGGGTTCCGGTCCATCAAAGCCGGAAGAGCCGGTGAATTTGCCTCTTACAGCCTTCCGGAGCATCTGAAATCCCTCGGGTTTACATTGGGCCGGATGAAAACCGGAACGCCACCGCGTCTGAAAAAATCCACCATCGACTTTTCGCAGTTTGCCGCCCAGGGATCGGAAGACCAGCCGACGCCCTTTTCATTTTCCACCCGGACCATTTCCATGCCGCAGGTGGAAAGCTTTATGGGATATACCAATGACCGGTGTCATCAGATCGTCCGGGACAACATATCCAAATCCGCTTTGTACGGCGGCGTCATCACCGGCGTTTCGGCCCGCTACTGCCCGTCATTTGAAGACAAGGTGGTCAAATTTCCGGAACGGGACAGACATCATGTGATTCTGGAACTGGAAGGACTGGAAACCGAGGAAATCTATGCCAGCGGACTGGGAAACAGCCTGCCGGTTGAAATCCAGGTTCAGGTCGTCCGGTCGGTGGCCGGGCTGGAAGCGGCTGAAATCATGCGGCCGGCCTATGCCATCGAATATGATTACGTCAATCCGCTTCAACTGAAACCCACCCTGGAAACCAAACGCATCGATGGACTCTTTCTGGCCGGACAGATCAACGGCACATCCGGTTACGAGGAAGCGGCTGCCCAGGGTATGTGGGCCGGCATCAACGCCGCCTGTCAGATTCAGAAACGGCCGCCATTCATTCTGGACCGGTCCCAGGCATACATGGGGGTTCTGATCGATGATCTGGTCACACGGGGGACGCGGGAGCCATACCGCATGTTTACCTCCCGGGCGGAATACCGCCTGATTCTGCGCGAGGACAACGCAGACCTCCGCCTGACGGAAAAGGGATTTGAACTGGGACTGGTCTCATCCGACAGACTGGATTTTGTTCGAAACCTGAACGGGCAGGTACAGCGTGAAATCGGCCGCGTCAAGACCACCATTATCCGGCCGTCACCGGCCGTCAATGATTATCTGGTGAGCCGGCAAAGCAAACCGGTTGACAATGGCATCCATCTGGATCAACTGCTCAAGCGGGCCGAACTGGATTATGATGTCGTCAATACGCTGTCTCCAAACTCCGAAAGTCTGCCGGGACGTGTCATCGAACAGACCGAAATCGAAATCAAATATGAGGGATATATTCAGCGTCAGCAAAAGGAAATCGACAAGTTCAGGCATCTGGAACGGATTCGCATTCCGGATGAATTCAATTTTTCAGGTGTGCATGGCCTGTCCAACGAACTGAAGGGGAAATTGAATGAAATCCGGCCGATGACGCTGGGTCAGGCATCCCGGATGGATGGCATGACACCGGCAGCCATTTCGGTACTGATGATCAGTCTGAAAGCCGGCGGGGCGGGAAAGGTGGCATGAAAAAGACCTGTCCCCTCCCTGCTGCCCTCATTATCTTAAAAGCTTTTAAACGTCTCAGGTATTCAGAAGCCAGAATTCAGAAGTCAGAATGAAGGACCGATCAAAAAAGTTTGAAGACTTGGTTGTTTGGCGGAAAGCCCATCAGTTTGTGCTTGCTGTTTATCGCTTGACGCACCGTTGATTGAAGAAGTGAGTAAATTACTGGAAGCTTACATGCGGGCTATTCTGAATTCTGACTCCTGAATTCTGAATACATGGGCCGTTACAAACCTTTATATATTAAGGCGGCCAGAGAATCGGCAGCAGCCCGACCGCAACAAGCAGGGTGACGATGGTCAGGGGAACGCCGACCTTCACGTAGTCCATAAACCGGTAGCCGCCGGGGCTCATGACCAGCAGATGGGCCGGATGGGACAACGGGCTGGCAAAGCTCGCCGAAGCCGCAATGGCCACGGTCATCATCAGGAGATGCGGCGAAATGCCAAGGGTGGCGGCGGTGCTCAGGGCAACCGGCGCCATCAGCACCACCAGTGCAGCGGTGGGGATCACCTGGGTGCCGATGACCGTGACGGCAAACAGTGCGGTCACCACCCATCGCGGCCCCATGTCGCCGACCGTTGCGATCAGGGCTTCGGCCCCCAGTTGTGCAGCCCCGCTTTTTTCAATGGCAACCCCCAGGGGCAGCATGCTGGCGATGAGAAAAACCACCTTCCATTCAATGGCGCGGTACGCCTCTTCCATGCTCAGGCAGCCGAAAAGCACCATCAGGGTCGCCCCGGCCAGGGCCGCGATGGCGATGGGGGCGGCGCCCAGAATGGCGCTGACCAGAACGGCCAGCATGATGACCGTGGCGATGTGCGCTTTTTCCAGGCGCGGCGCCCGGGCCGCGGCCTCGTCCAGAATGATGAAGTTGCTGTCGCGGGCCACGGCTTCGAGATTACTGCGATGGCCGTACACCAGCAGGGCGTCTCCGAATTGCAGGGGCATGTCCTGAATGCCGGTACGAAAGGCCAGGCCTTTGCGCCAGATGGCCAGCACGCTGATTCCATAGTGATCCCGGAACAGCAGATCGGCCAGGGTGCGGCCAGCCAGGGTCGTTCGCGGTGACAGCAGCACTTCGGTTACCCCGATTTGCTGGGACTCCAGCTCCTCGACCAGACTGGCGGGCTGCGCTTCGATTTGCAGATTCTGCAATTCTTCAAGAACATCCAGATCGCGCGGAGATCCCTGTAGGACCAATAAATCGCCGGGCTGAATGGTTTCCTGGGGCGACGGCATCCACACCAACGCATCTTCGCGTGCAATGCCCACCACCGTCAGGCCAAAGGCATCGCCCAGGCGGCTTTCCACCAAATTCCGATCGGCCAGTACCGATCCCGGCGGCACCCGTACGGACAGAAGCCGGCTACGTCCGCCGGAGAGCGTGTCGGCGACATCCGGTGTCACGACATGCAGTTCGGTCAGCAGGTTCAGACGGGTCAACGTCTCCAGGGCCTCCTGCTCACCTTCGATCAACAGACGATCCCCCAGCGCCATTCTGCGTCGCCGCAGATCCCGAATCTCCGTGCCGGTGAGATCCCGAAGCGCCAGCACATGCACCTGGTGCTGGCGTCTCAGACCACTCTCCTCCAGTGTCTTTTCAAGCAGGGGTGATCCTTCGGACACCAGTCCCTCGGCCACACTCAGGCGCTGGAATACCAGTTGGTCGGCCATTTCCGGTGGCGCCACCTGAAGATGCTGATAGCCATGAAACCGTTGCAGATGGTCGGGGCGGCCGTGTACGATCAGAATGTCCTCTGCCTGCAGGAGATCGCCGGGCCTGGGGGCGAGCATCAACTCTCCGTTCCGCTGAATGGCCACGACCGTCAGGTACAACGCCGAACCCAGACGACTTTCGGCCAGGGTGCATCCATCCAGCAAAGATCCCGAAGGAATGCGTGTCGTGAAGATATGGGTTTCCAGTTGGTAGGAACTGCCCACGGCCGTACGGGCATCGGTGCCTGACGTGGCTGTTTGGCGGGGAAGCAGATACCGGCCAATGAGTACGACAAAAAGGATGCCGGCGGCGACAATGGCTGCGGTGATGGGGGTGAATTCAAACAGGCCGAATGGACGCAGACCGGCGGTCCGAAGGGCATCCGTGATCAGAATATTGGGCGGGGTCGAGATGCCGGTGAAAGGACCGCCCAACAGACATCCGAGTGCCAGCGGCATGAGCAGCCGTCCGGGCGGACATTTGCTGCGCCGGGCCACCTCCATGGTGGATGGCAGGAGAATGGCGGCTACGGTCACGGTATTGATCAGGGCCGACAGCAGGCTGGAACCCACCATCAATACGATCATCAACGGCACTTCGCCGCTTTTGGCAAAACGCTGAAGCGGCTGGCCCAGGCGGTGGGCAATCCCGGTCCGGGTCAACCCGGCGGAGAGAATAAACATGGCCCATACGGTCACCACCGCCGGGCTGCTGAAACCAGCCAGCGCTTCCTGGGCCGTGACCAGCCCGGTCAATGCGAGGGCTGACAGCACCAGCAACCCCGCCACATCCACGCGCAACCATCCGCCGACAAAAACAGCCACGGCCGCGATGACAATGATCAGCAACAGAATGATTTCAACCGTCACATCCAATCCTTTTCCAAGAACAATCATTCATAACAGTGCCGAAACCGGCGGTTTTTGGAATGAGGCGAGTATGCCAGAGCGGTGATGACGCGTCAATGTCAACATGCCGCATTGGACATAATTGTGTTCTCGGACAAACGGAAAATTCGGGAAGAATGTGCAATGGATAGTCGTCAAAGGGGAGGGCATGATGCTTGTCTCTGTGCGGCCATAGAACCCGTTTGACAATCAGTCCGGCTTTTCGGTATATCATTGCATGACACTGAATCCAGGAGGAGAACACACGTGGAAAATATAAATCAGAAAAATGACTGTCACAAACAGGCTCTGAATGAAAATGAATCAAAAACAATTCTGTCATCTTACGGCATTCCGGTTGTGCCGGAAAAGGTTGCTTCAAATGCGGATGAGGCGGTTGCCATTGCCCGGGAACTGGGATATCCGGTTGTTTTGAAGGCGCTGGGCGCCCGCCTGATGCACAAGACCGAACAGGGACTGGTTTTTCTGGATCTGAAGGAAGACAATGCGGTTCGGGATGCCGCTGCCCGGGCCGCCGAATCCGCCGGAAACGATCTGGAAGGCTATCTGATTCAGCCTTTCATGAAAGGCGCCCGGGAGCTGGTGGCAGGCATCTTCCGTGATCCGCAGTTTGGGCCGGTTATCATGTTCGGGCTGGGTGGAATTTATACAGAGGCCCTGTCGGATGTGACGTTCCGGGTTGCCCCGCTCACGCGCCTGGATGCGGAAGACATGCTTGACGAGTTGAAAAGTCACAAAATTCTGGGAGATTTTCGGGGTGAGACAGCGGTCAACCGGGATCAACTGATTCAAACCCTGCTGGGGCTTTCCAAAATCGCACTGGAGCGTCCGGATATTGCCGAGATCGATCTGAATCCGCTTCTGATTTCCCGAAAAGGCCAGGTGTGTGCCGTGGATGCACTGATCGTGTTGATGGATGAGCAGTACTATGAGCCGGTTTCGCCGGCCATCGATCCCAGGGATATGGGCGCCCTGTTTTATCCCCGATCCATTGCATTTGTGGGTATTTCGTCAAAGATAGGCAAATGGGGACATCAGCTCTTTACCATCACGGCCAGCCGGGGGTATCAGGGGGATATTTATCTGGTCAACCCGAAAGGTGGTCGGATTGCGGACAGGACCGTGTATCCGTCTGTAATGGATGTGCCGGGCAAAATCGACCTGGCCGTGGTGACCATTCCGGCTGCGGGTGTTCTGAAACTTCTGCCGGATTTTCAGGCCAAGGGCATCAAAAATGTCCTGCTGATTACCTCGGGTTTTGCCGAGACCGGAGAAGCCGGAAAAACACTTGAGCAGGAACTGGTTCAATCCGCGCGCCAGGCCGGCATTCTTCTGGTCGGCCCCAATACCATGGGGATCTGCAACCCCCATATCGGGCTGTATTGTACCGGCAGCCATGTATGGCCCATTGCCGGCTCCACCGCCGTCGTGGCCCAATCCGGAAACATGGGTACCCAGTTGCTGGCATTTGCCGAAAAACAGGGAATCGGAATTCGCGCATTCTGTGGGTCCGGTAACGAGGCCATGGTCAAAATCGAGGACTTTATCGAGGCCTTTGAGGTGGATACGATCACCCGAACCGTCATGCTGTATGTGGAAAGCATCAAGAACGGGCGCCGGTTCATGGAAAGTGCGCTGCGGGTGGGAAAGAAAAAACCCATCGTATTGCTGAAAGGCGGACAGACCCGGGCAGGCAGCAAGGCGGCAGCCAGCCATACCGGAGCACTGGCATCCGATTCCCGGATTTTTGATGCGGTCTGCAGGCAGGCGGGGATCGTCAAGGTAAACCGGTCCATGGATCTTCTGGATTTGTCTGCGGCATTTTCTTCACTGCCGCTTCCCAAAGGCAACCGGGCCGCCATCATGACCCTGGGCGGCGGCTGGGGGGTTGTTGCGGCAGACCTGTGTGCGGAATTCGGCCTGGAAGTTCCGGAACTGTCAGACAGTCTGATTGCCGAAATCGACACCATCCTGCCGCCATACTGGAGCCGTTCCAATCCGGTTGACATCGTGGGAGAGAACGATCTGACCCTTCCCCTGAGAATCATCGAGCTGTTGTTGAAATGGGATGGATGTGATGCGGTCATCAATCTGGGCATCATGGGACGCCGTATTCTGGTGAGAAAACTCTCGGAATCCGTGGCGCTTTCCGATCCCACATATTCAGCGGAATTTCTTGCCATGATGAATCAGACCCTGATCGATTTTGAAAAAAAATATACCGAACAGATCATCCAACTGATGGAAACCTGCCAGAAGCCTGTTTTTGGCGTCAGCCTGCTGACCGAAGAGCAGGACAATATGGTGTATCGGGTCGAAAACAAACCCTACAACGCGGTCTATTATGAAACCCCTGAGCGCGCCCTGAATGTTTTTGCCAAAATGGTTCAATACCAGAAATTTTTAAGCAGGCAGCACGATTCGCGTGACGCGTGACAAGTCACCCGTCACCCGTTACCCGTTACAGTAAATTGCACAACAAAGGAGTATCAACCATGAGCCAGTGGTATTTAAGTTATGATGGAAACCAGTTGGGACCAATGGATATTTCCCAGGCAGCAGCCTATGCCCAGTCCAACACCAATGGTTATGCCTGGCGGGAAGGATTTGGAGAATGGCTGCCCATTTCCAAAGTTCCGGAGCTGTTTCAAAGCTCCCGCCCGGCGGCAGGCCCCCCGCCCCGGCTTGCAACACGGGGCAGTGATGAAATTGATTACCGGATAGTGGGATCGGAAATGCAGTTTGTGGAAATCGAACTCGATCCGGGTGAAAGTGCGCTGGCCGAAGCCGGGGCCATGATGTACAAGGAACCAACGATCCAGATGGAAACCATTTTTGGAGATGGTTCCGGGTCAGGCGGGAGCACGTTCATGGACAAGCTTCTGGGAGCCGGAAAACGCCTGGTCACGGGTGAAAGCCTGTTTATGACCGTCTTTACCCACACCGGCGGCGGGAAAGGGCATGTGGCGTTTGGTGCGCCCTATCCGGGCAATATTCTTCCCCTTCGACTGTCGGATCTGGGCGGCACCCTGATCTGTCAAAAGGACAGTTTTCTGTGCGCGGCAAAAGGGGTTTCCATCGGCATATTCTTCCAGCGCAAAATTCTGACCGGCCTGTTTGGCGGGGAGGGGTTCATCATGCAGAAGCTGGATGGAAACGGCCATGTCTTTCTTCATGCCGGCGGAACGGTTGTCGAGCGGGAGCTTGCCGCCGGTGAAACGCTGCATGTCGATACCGGCTGCATCGTTGCCATATCCCCATCTGTCCATTTTGACATCGAACAGGCCGGCAACATCAAAACCGCACTGTTTGGCGGAGAAGGCCTGTTCTTTGCCGTGTTGCAGGGCCCGGGAAAAATCTGGCTTCAGTCCCTGCCGTTTTCCCGACTGGCCGGCAGAATGCTGGAAGCAGCCCCCCAGCGCGGCGGCGCCCGGGAAGAAGGCAGTGTGCTGGGAACACTGGGCAACCTGATTGGGGGAGACAGGCGGTTTTAGAGGGGGAAGGTTGAAGGGATTTGTTATCTTATTTCAATATGTTAGAAAATCAGGTCGGCGCCTTGGTGCCTTTGATGGACAGACGATGCAGCCGGTTCACAAAGGTTTGCGTCAACAACGGATCGACGGTGTGCGCGAACCTGTCGCCTTCCGGGGTCATGCCATAAATTCTGCCCTGTGTCAGAAACAGCCGGAGGAGATTCAGGCCGGTTTCCTCCCGGCTGTTTTGCCCGGACCCCGGTGAGACAGACACCATATCCCCCAGTGTCAATCCCTGATCAATCAACGATTTGATAAAATTAAGTATTCTGGAAAGACGCAACAGGGTTACGGCCTGAAGCCGGGTGGTGGTATGGGAAATGGGAAGGGCCGTGGATCGGAACAGGGACAGATCGTCCGGCAGAAGCCCCATTTCCTGACACCGCATAAAATCCAGGCTGCCCGGCGCCGGATAAAACACGGATGTGCCGACAAGCACCCGTTTTTCAGCCAGATACAGCAAATCTTCCAGCGAGTCGTACGGATTTTGATCCGGTGCGGCAACAATGATATACCCCACGGCGCTCATGCCGGCGGTTTCGGTCCAGTTCAGGCAATTTTCAAATGCGGTTTTCACATTCGGCCGGCTGAAGCGCCGAAGCTGATCCGGACAAACCGATCCCAGGGACAGATTCAGTGCCTTGAATCCGGCCGCTTTCATCAACCCGATCATTTCAGCATCCAGGGACGGCGGAAACAGGCCGTTCATGGCCCGAAGCTCGACCGGATCGTTTCCCTTCCGAGTCTGGCGGAGCACACCTTTCAGAATTTCCATGAAACCATCCCGGTCCAGGGACAGATTTTCATCTTCAAAATCAATAAACCCGGCATGATGAATGGATATGGCTGTTTCAATTTCCCGGATGACCGTCGATACGCGTTTTCGCCGGTAGGGTGTGGGGGATTCCTTGCCAAAACAGCAGTACGAACAGGTCATGGGGCAGCCCCGGCTGCTCATGATCACGGCGGACGACTTGCCATGCCGCTGATAATAGGATTGTCTGGTCAGATGGATGGCCGGCGGCGGGAACAAATCCGGATCATCCATAAAGACCGGTGCTGTCATGTGAATCGTCCCGTCCGGGTTCCGGCAGACAACCCCGGGCAGGTGACTGGTCTGTGTGTTGTTCCGCAGGGCCGTTGCCAGATGGGGCATGACGGCTTCTCCATCGCCCCGAATGACAAAGTCAACTGACGGGCAGGCCATAACCATTTCCGGCATGGCTGTGGGGTGGTGGCCCCCCATGACGATCCGGCAGTCGGGATAATGGCGTTTGACAGCCTCGGCGGTCAACAGGGCTTCCCGGCTGTAGGCGGTGAACAGGGATGAAATGCCAATCAGAAAGGCCCTGGACAATTTTGCCTGATGCTGGATATGCTCAAAGCTGTATCCAAAATGCCGGTATTGATGAAACAGGGAAAATGGCGAGATATCCGCATATCCGTAAAATTCGTTCAGATAGGCCATCTCTTCCGGCAGCGGGATCGGTTTGCTTTTGGAGGTGGCCAGACCATCGAGTATCCCGACTGAAAAACCCGCCTGAATCAGGGAGGATGCGATACAGGCCAGCCCGTAGGGAATCGTCCGTTTTGCCGTCAGATAAAAATCCTGTATCGGCGGTTGTATCAGCAGCACATCAATCATGATGGATCACCCGGGATCCCCGGCCGCACCGTGATTAGCGTCTCTTTTCGAATCTGGACGGTTCCAGGTTTGGCGCCTTTGGGTTTTGAGACATTGATAGCCAGGGTGGTGGACACGGCAACGGTTCCCCCGTGTCTGGCCTTGCTGTGAAAGGCGGCAATGGCTGCCGCCTGTTTGATCGTGTCCTTGTCCGGTATTTCATCGGGTTTGGACACCAGGATCACATGACTGCCGGGCATGCCCCGGACATGAAACCACCAGTCTTTGGGACCGGCGATTTTGATGCTGAGGATATCATTGTCCGCATCCGTCTTGCCGGCCAGAACTGTCCAGTCGCCGGGAAGGGTGTAGCGGTAGGCCGAATACCGGGGGCCTTGCTTGTCGGTTTGAATGGTGTTTTCCAAAGGCATGATCGGTTATTCCAGATGATCTCCTGGTTTTTAATATGATTGTGCAAAGGCATTCAAGAGAGGATATAAACCCGATCCGGCTTTTATTCAAACAGTTTGACGGTGCGCTGTTTGAACGCATGTAAATAGTGTCTGAACGAAAACTCCGGTTCAGGCAAAATTCGAATGCCGGAATGACTCAAACGAGCTGTCAGACCATACACCGTTTTGAACATTTGGGTTTGTTTGTTGGACCATTGTTTCGAATTTCGCGCTTCGAATTTGATGATATAGAAAATAGGGTTTCCGTATCCCTGTCGATTCAGCTCCTTCCGCACCCCGCATTGAACCCGAAACTTGACACGGCAAAAAGTTTCGGCCAAAATGCAATTCAAATTCATTTTAGACGATATGGTGAGAAGATGCCGGAATCGTCTATCTCCTCGAACCCTGTCACACCAACATCTCCAGAAGACTGGTCAAATCGCCCAATCCGGACAAAAATCCCATTCGGCACTTTCAGGTGCTGCAAAAATTGAACAAACCAATCGGCCCCGGTGGTGTCATCTGCCTGTCGCAGCAATCCCTTCCGCTGTCCGCCTCCTGTTCATCCATTCCGGTTCATGCCATTTGATCCATTTCCCATCATCCAGGCGCCTGTCTTGTTTGCCCTGTTTGACAGGGATGTCCGGATGACCGCCTGACAGCCTGAATGGTTTTTCGGCTGTCGGATCGACTGGTAAAGAATTCAGGTGGTTCGGAAGGCAGGCCGGTTTGCTTGGGCAGGATGGATTGGAAACACAAAAAGTGTCAAGCCGGGTGAGTCAAAAAACACGAAATTTTCATAAGTACCTGTTTTGATTTTGAACCTGTAAGCGATACAGTCTGGTCAAATCGCAAACCAGTGGTTTTATCCACTGGACAGGAATACAGTCGATTCAAACCGGTATTGAACAAGCCTTGTCCAATATGGGCGCGGTTTCACCCACCAAGAACTGAATTTCATCATCAACAACGACATTTAATGCATCATGGGCAAGGAACTGGGCAGTGGAGAGGTCAACAATGACGGATAAGAGCCTGGCCATTTTTGAAAACTATAAAATTCGACATCATTACGATGAGAAGAAGGAAATCTGGTATTTTTCAGTAGTTGACATTATTCAAGTTTTGATACAGCAGCCGGATTATCAGGCAACTATATATGTTTTTTGAATTTATTGAAAATCATGAATATATTTACTATCGATTGTAACTGTTCAATTGTTACAACCAATCGAAAATTGGAGAAACCAATCATGTCAAATACAGAAAATTTGCTTTCAAGAATCACGGTGACCCCCCGGATAATGGTCGGCAAACCGACCATGCGGGGTATGAGAATAACTGTGGAACAGATTCTCCGTGCATTGTCGGGGGGTGTTTCGGAACAGGAACTGCTTGAAGAATATCCGGAGCTTGAAAGAGAGGATTTTCAGGCGATGTTCGCTTATGTGACCGGACTGGTCGAAGAGGAGCGCGTATTCGCCTTGGGAGTGCATCCGAGCTGAAATTTCTCATCGATGTAGGTGTGGGCATAAAAATCGAAAGATATTTGCGGGAGGAAGGTTATGATATTAAAGCAGTGAGAGACATCGATTCCCGCATGGAGGGTTACATTGCAGTTCAGACGGTCTGGCCCGGTTTGGTCAATCCTGTTCATCCTGTAAATCCCGTCAAAAAATTCCATGCTATACTCTCCACTGGATGAAACTGCGATTTGGTTACAGCCGATATGTCTATCCGATCCCAGTGGAGAGGGATGTGATGATAGGATTAAAAAGCGCAATTTGATCCAGTTTGAAGTATATCCAGACCATCAGCCGGCCAAATACCTGGCCCATTTACGCCCAAATTCCTGCAGGGCCTGGCTGCCCTCCGAACCCGGCCTGTGACATCCGGCTGATGATGCCGTTGACCGGAGCTGGCTGTCGCCCTTCCAGTACTTTCCCGTTTTCGATGAAACCGATTACAGCCGGATTGTCTGGCGCGGTACCCGATATGACGAGGCCGAATTGTCCCAGGCACTGGAAACAGATACGCATACTGCCATTGTGGCCCGCAATCTGAAAAAGTATCTGCCATCATTTGGCGAGCAAGGCCCTGGCCTTTTGCAGTTCGGTGGCGCATTCAAGGTGATCAGCAAGCTGAAGCAGAGTCCACTCAATTTTCTCTGCAAAACGGGAAAAGACTTTTCATTCTTGATCCAAAGGCTGACATGTTCCGGCTGAAACAGGAAATGATTGACTTTTGGAGGGATAAGGGATACCG
>DFZE01000193.1 GCA_002382065.1 Desulfobacteraceae bacterium UBA4064 | reverse complement strand
TCGCAATGTGTACTTATCGGTGATTAGAAAAAACAAGCAAGTCATATCGTCACAAGTCAAAGGATTAACAGAATTGCATAAAACTCTTTTAAGGCTGCTTCGTCTTCCAGAATATATTTACAGCAATTTACTGGATGGATGGCATGACTTAGCTGTTACGTAAAATTTTTCAAAGTCAAAATAATTGCAGAAATCAACTTTTATAAGGTGCGAAATGTAAGTTCAACGGTGCAATTACAGAATGCCTGACCAAGACCCATACTGACCACAAGTCAGAATTAGATTCGCTGCTTTCTCTAAGATTTCAGCTTTTTAAAAAACCGCAATTTGATGCAACTTGAAGTATATTCGAGCTTACCTATTCAACATAGTTACAATTTTCGGGAAAAGAGGTAGGTCAGGGTGCCGCGGTTTTTTGCGGCTCCCTGACAAAATGCAAACGGCTGTCCGCGCTGTCAGATAGGCCAAACAACCGGCCAACCTGACCTACAGGCTCCCTGACATCCTGCCTTATCGGGAAGCTTCCTGCCTTTCTGTCACGACATTAAACTGACGTGATCCAGCATTTTTCACCCCGTCGATGACCCGTACCAGCAGTCCCAAAGAAACACCCTGATCCGCCCGGATATTGACCGGGGTATCCGGCGACCAGCCCGGCTGATGCCGGATTACGGCTGAAATGGCTGTGATGTCGATCTTCCGGTCCTGAATGAAGACATCTCCTTCCGAAGAAATGGCCACCACAATCCGGCTTCCTGCCTGGATATCCGATGTTTCGGATTTGGGCAGGCGAATCATGATGGCCTGATCTATGGCCATGTTGAAGGTCAGCATGAAAAACAGCAGCAGCAGAAATACGACATCGACCAGCGGGGCGATATCGATATGGCTGTGTCGTCGTTTTCGGCGTTCAATCTCCATGCACCCTCCGGGCAAATGCATATGCAGCGGTTTCCTTTACAATCAGGGCGATTTCATCCAGCCGTTCCTCCAGAAAATGGCAAACGACATGCGTGGGAATGGCCACAAACAGTCCGGCTGCCGTGGTGATGAGCGCTTCCCATATGCCGCCCGCCAGCATCCCGGGATTGATCTGGGTTTGGCTGGCGGCAATGATCTGAAACGCCCGCATTATGCCGGTCACGGTTCCGGTCAGCCCCAGAAGCGGTGAAATGACGGCAATCAGGGAGAGAAACCCCAATCCCTTTTCCATGTTCCGAATCTGCCGGGTACCGACAATCCCGATTTCCTTTTCATTACTGCCGGCATCGATGGCGTTCAGCACCGGAACCAGACAGGCAGGTTTTTTTATCAGGATCGATGCTGTTTCGCGTGAAAGCTCCTTCAAAACAGACTTGAACTGAAACCCTTTTTGGGCCGCGATGGTCACCGCCAAGACCGAACATAACAAAATGGGCCACATAAGCGGGCCACCCTTGACAAACATGTCCAACATGATGGACTGACTCCTTTTTTGTTAATCGTCTGAAAGTTGAAATGAAATTTTTAGCAACGCCTGGCAAGTGACAGGCAGACCGTTTTGAATCGCCGGTGCAAAGGTGGAACGATTGACGGCCTGAATCGCCTCTTCATCAAATCCGCTGCCCGCTTTTTCAATCACGTCAACCCGGGTCAATTTCCCGGATTCGTCGATGGTCAGACGAAGTGTTACGGTACCCTCCTTTTCCAAACGCCTGGCCAGAAGAGGGTATCGGGGAACTATCCGGTTGATGAATTTCGGTCCGCCCGGCGCACCAACCGCGGATACCGCAGCAGGTTGGGCAGCCTGACGGACAGTATCTTCACGGATGGCGGCCTGGGACGCATGGCCCGCGGTTGACACATCCTTGGGCCATGCATCTGTAGCCAGAGGCGTTTCCCGGGGGGAGGGTACATTTTGGACTGGAGAATCGGTTACCGGCTGAACATGGGTGACAGATGGGGCCACCGGTTGGGGAGCCGGGGCCGGTTTTTTTCGGGGTAGCGGCAATTTTTTCACAACCGGCTTGATCTGTGGCACAGGGGGCGGCGGTGAAGGGGGAATTTGGGGCGCTGCTGCCGGCTCCGGAATTTTTTCCTCTGGAATGATGGCTGGCTGAGAATCCAGAACCAGCAACTGAATTTCTTTCGGTGGATCCACCGGCGGCACTTCCGTCATGACCGGAAGTGCAAATATCAGCCCGTGGACCAGAATCGAAAACAGTACACATTGCCAGGTTTTCATGGAACGAATGCTCTTTCAGTAGTCAGTAGTCAGTAGTCAGTAAGCAGTGCCGGATGGTCTGGCTGCATTCCTGCTGCCCATTTCCCCTGCCGTGAAAATGCAAAAAACGTTTTGAGTTTTAAGTTTTGAGTTGAAAGCGGTACATGTCATTTTCATATGTGGGGATGAAGCTACCGGAATGATTCATGAACGTTTACCGTGAAAATGCATTCAGTATTGAGATATGAGTAGTGTGGACCGTCCAACTGCCGCTCTGCCTGAACGCTGGTTGCAGCACCTTCAGCCTTCAGCCTCTAAATATCGGCACATCCCCGACAAATTTTTTCCTCTCCGGCTGTTTCCATTTTGGACGGCATGGTCGGTTCGCCACACCGGGCACAGGGTTGGGATGGTTCGATCCGGGCTTTTGATGGCAGGCCGCTTTTGACTTCCGTGATGACAAACATCCCATCCGCCGGGGCTTCCAATACATCGCAGGTGCGTTTGAAATGGACCTGCCGGAACTCATCCTGTTCCGCATCCGTGGCCTGTCCGGATATCATTTTCTGAATCAGCGACATATGTTTCTCATCGGGCGTGAATGCCCCCTGACGCAGGCTGACACGAACCCCCTCTCCGGATTGCCGGCTGAAGAGTGTCAATGCCATCTTTCCGTAATCCCTGAAAATGAAATTGCCTTTGCCAAAGGTGCATCCGGTCAATACCTGAACCGCATCCACCGAACAGGCATCGGTTTCAACAATGGCCACCAGTTCCTCATCCTCTGCCCGATTTTCCTTCAGCCGTTCCATGGCCAGTTTGGTCGCACGGTATCCCATGGAAAGACCGGGGCATACATGACCATGAAATGCCTCGCATCGTTTAAAATCAGCGCTCTTCAAAATTTCATCCGCTGTCATCTGTAAATCTCCTTTGGTTTTTTTTGTAATGTGTTCAATACTCAAATGATACCGCCAGCACAGCCGTAAACGGTGCGCCAACATAATAGCTTGTCTTTCCGGTACACGAATCATCACTGGCATTGACAACCGATACATATTCCTCGTCAAACAGATTTTGCAACTGCAGGGACACGTTCATGGTGTCACCCCATGATTTCATTTTCCGGGTATATTTCAGACTCAAATCGGCAACAAATACGTCATCAATCGTTTCCTTGTGTTCCACATCCCCATACCGTTCCCCCAGATAGCGCAGCATCGGGACGATTTCAACCGGACCGTATTTGTAAATCAGACCGGTTTTCACGGTCCACTCCGGTGTATCCACCAC
>DFZE01000085.1 GCA_002382065.1 Desulfobacteraceae bacterium UBA4064 | reverse complement strand
CCTGCTGTCTTCCATCGTTACGGCCTTTTCCGGCATCGTGATTGCCGCCATCGGGTTCGCTCTTTGGGACAGAAAAAGCACGCTGAAAATGGTTAAAGATGAAATAAAATCAATAGAAATCACCATTCAACAGACATTGCAGGACCACGCCCTACTGGAGCGTGTGGTTAAAATTCTTCAAAAAATGTCTGTTCAGGATGAAAAGCTGGCAAAAATCATGCAGTCGTTTTCATTATTGTAACGTTTCAGTTATTAAATTACCGCTTTCGAGCGGATTGCGGTTGGCGCCCTGTAGAGACGCAATGCATTGCGTCTCTACGCCCCCGCCGGGAAATGCCGACAGCCGGTAGGTCAGGTTGGCCGGAAGTTTGGCCTACCTGACAGCGGGGTAAGCCATAAGGCGGATGTCAGGGCCAAAGAAATTCAAATACCAATTGAAGCCGGTTCAGCTTTCCGTAATTGGATAAATCCGATACATGAAAATCGAATGGAACCTGAAAAAGGCAAAAGCCAATCTTGAGAAACATGGAATCTCGTTTGAGGAAGCAGCAACCGCCCTGAGCGATCCCATGTCTGCGACTGGAGCTGATCCGGATCACTCAATAACTGAAAATCGGTATGTTACCTTTGGTGTTTCTGAAAAAGGCAGGCTTGTTGTGGTATCTCACACCGAGACAAATCAATCAATTCGAATCATCAGTGCCCGAAAAGCGAAAAAAGGAGAACGAAAACTCTATGAAGAAGGATAGTAAAACGGACACAGACGAATTACGGGAGACGTACAGCCGTTCAGATTTTCCAGATGGTTTTGTTCGAGGCAAATATGCAAAGCGGTTGAAAGAATCTTCCAATATAATTGTTTTGAGGCCCGATGTGGCAGAAGTATTCCCCAATGAGGAGGCGGTGAACAATGCACTCCTCTCACTTATTGATATTGCAAATAAAACAACACATCAAACAAGACGTCCCGGCCGATCACCGAAAAAACAAGTCCTTCGATGAATTTGTGAGACGTCGGGACGTACGTTAAAATATACGTTTCTTAAGGGTATTCCTTGCGTATGCAGGGGATGTCTATTGATAATTCAAGGTTTTGCGGACATTCTCGCTTAGGAACTTCAGATTTGATCACCGGAATGATCGATCCATCCGACTTACGACAACGCTATTCTGACAGCCGGTAGCCGGTAGGTCAGGTTGGCCGGTAGTTTGGCCTACCTGACAGCGGGGTTGGCCATAAGCCAAGAGTCAGGGAACCGCAAAAAGCCGCGGCACCCTGACCTACCCGCTTGAACGAAGTTCGGACCAAACCCGTTTTGGAGAACATCCACTATGGTTGCAAGCCCATGAATAACCAGGGATTGCAAAGGGAAATCAAGGACAATGGGTTATCGAGTGCCAGGCTGTCAATTGGAGGGTGGACAACGGATTGATTTGATCGATAATTCCCGTGAAAGGAATTAAATTATGCTGACAACCCAGGAAGTCAAAGAAATTATTTTAAAGGAATTACCGGGCATTCTGGAAAACGATCCGGAAATTCACCGATTTATTCTGAATATTTCACGCAGGCATTTTGCGGACAAGGCGGTTACAGAAGATCGTTTTGACCGTATTCTGGAAGAAATGCGCCAAGATCGGGAAAGGGAAACCCGCAAATGGGAAGCGAACCAGAAGGAGCAGCGCTTCAAATGGGATGAGAAGCAGGAGGAGGATCGTCTCAAATGGGAAGAGCAGAACCGCAAATGGGAAGACAATCAGCAGACTATCAACGAGATGCTGAAAGAAATCCGTGCGCTCGCGCGAAAACACGACACCACCCTCGGAGCACTGGGCGCCCGTTGGGGTATGAATACGGAACAGTCATTCCGTGCGGCACTGAAGGGAATCCTGGAAGAGTTTGCCGGTGTCGAAGTCATCAATGTATTGGAGTTTGACGATGAGGGAGTGGTATTTGGCCGGCCGGACCAGATCGAACTGGATTTGATTATCAAAAACGGCGCCCTGATCATCGCCGAGATCAAATCCTCGATCAGCAAATCCGAGATGTACATTTTTGAGAAAAAAGTTCGATATTACGAAAACCGTCATCAGAGACGGGCTGACAAAATGATTGTCATTTCGCCGATGATTGCCCCCAATGCGATACCGGTAGCCGAAAAGCTGGGAATTACCCTGTATACTGCTGCTGAAGATGTAAAAATATAGCCGATAGGTCAGGTTGGCCGGTAGTTTGGCCTACCTGACAGCGGGGTTGGCCATAAGCTGGATGTCAGGGAGCCGCAAAAAGCCGCGGCACCCTGACCTACCCGCTGGATTCCGGCGTTCGCCGGAATGACGGCAAAGATCTTTATATTCCGGATGCCGGATCAAGTCCGGTTGGTCATTCCGACATTTGAATTTTGAATTTGCTTCGAATTTCGGATTTCGATATTTGAATTTTGTCTGAACAGGGGTTTCCGTTCAGGCACTATATATCAAATCTGTTATAATCATTGAGGATTCCACCATGAAATCAGTGACCTTTATTTGGATTATATTTTTGTTATCCATTTTTTCAAGCATCGATACCATGGCCGCAACTGCCGATACCGAGTTGGTGGTCCGTGTTAAACCGGTCTGGATTGATGCCATGGACTGGCCGGATGGCATCCTTGAAATCCGGCGTATCCCCCGAACAGATATTTTCCGGTTGCGGGTCAATCCTGCCCGAATGGAATCCATTCTAAAACATCTTTCACAGGAACACAGGATACTCGAAGCGGCGATTCCGGGTATGTCGGCGTTTCCACCCATACTGAACAAGACCGGTTTTCAGGAATCACTTGACTGGAAAGACATGATCCATCTATCCGATATTCAGAAAATTGGGGATGGCGTTAATTCGGTTATCGCCCTGCTGGATACCGGCATCGATCTTCAGAATCCGGATTTGAAATCCATGATCTGGGTCAACAGCGGCGAAATTCCCGATGACGGTATCGATAATGACAGTAACGGCTATATCGATGATGTGACCGGCATGAATTTTGGGAAATGGGGGACGTTCCTCACTTGGGAAATGGGGGACGTTCCTCACTT
>DFZE01000260.1:32332-32477 GCA_002382065.1 Desulfobacteraceae bacterium UBA4064 | reverse complement strand
TGTCTTGACATATGGGTCCACTTCATTATTTTCAAGTTCAATTTGTATCTCGGCAGTATGGTTTTGGGTAAGGAGTCTGTTTTTCCGAACCAACTCAAAACCTGTCCACAGAGCGCTTACATAGTGTCTGAACGATAAGGATCTA
>DFZE01000260.1:0-32271 GCA_002382065.1 Desulfobacteraceae bacterium UBA4064 | reverse complement strand
TTAAGAGTTTCCGTTCAGACACTACATAATTTCTCACTTCTTTGGCAGCGGCACTGGAGGCGAATTCTGGGAAAAGTTCCTCTTTGAAAAGTTCATCATGGGTTGTGATAATATTCTCGATAGCAGAACTGTCTTTAGCCTCCTGGAGTGAAAGAGTATTAATCAGAATACCCTGATTCGGAATAGTAGCAGACACCCCTTTAAGCTCGGCCAGATAACGATGGGCAATAGCTGTTTTCTTCAGTATGGCTCGGGTCTCCAAATCCCCAGGATGGGGGAGGAAGCTTAACTCGGTTTTCACGAACACCTCCGATGTATAAAAAATATTACTTTTCTATGCATGTCATGGTTCATATGTATATAAAAGCCATTTTTCTATACATATTCGTTTTTAGCTCCTCTATTGGAATGGTGGCTACTGTCACCAGTTTTCCATAATTTGGCCAATTGTGCCGGACAGGCCCAATAAAACTTGATTTCGGGAATCAGCGCATTCAGGATGGTCGCGGATTTTCAAGGGCAGGCATGACACCTTCTTTGAAACCTTTTATGGATAATCACCAGCCACGTCATAAATATACCAACCAATGGTATATGTCAATTGATGGGATTAAGATGTCAACTGTGAACGTGTTTAACCGTTTTTTACCAACCGAATAACATTTTGTGGCGGTGTCGGCTGAATGATCTGTTGTTCCATGCTTTTCAAGGCGTTATGCAGGACTTCATCCCGTTGGTGCAGATACCTCTCTGTTGTCGTGACAGAAGCATGTCCAAGCATGTCTTTGACGTGATAGATATTTGCCCCTGATTCAAGTAGTCGGCTCGCGTGCGTATGGCGTAACGTATGGAAAACGGCTTTGTATCTGACATCAGTTACATTTTGATTCAGCCCAATGTCGGCAACTGTTTCCTCAAACGTCTTGCTTATGTGCTGCATTTTTTTCCCGTTCCTGTCCGGAAAAATAAGTTCATCGGGTTTTCCAAATGTCATCTTCCGGAACATCTCTTTGATCCGTCCTGTCATGAATACGGTTCTGCACTTCCCGCTTTTTGTGTCCCGTAAATATAGTGAATCCCCAAACAGGTTAACGTCTTGCCATTCGAGAGAGGCAACCTCGTTAAATCGCATTCCGGTATCCAAGGATAACAATGACATCCGAAACAATTGCTCAGACCGCGCCCTTAGTGCTGTGAGCAGGTTTTCGCATTCTTCCGGTGTCAGATAGCGTTGCCTCCTGTTGTCAAACTTCTCGAGCTTTACGCGGTGTGTCGGTGCATCTCCCGATACAAGGCCATCGAAGCGGGCGTTATTCCAAACCTGCCTTATGGTAGCCATAACGTATTGAATGGTTCTTGTGGTTCTGCCTTTTTCAAGCATTTGGTTTTTGATTGATTCAACATGCTGTTTTCCCAATTCCTTCATGGGCAGATTCCCGATAGCCGGTTGAATCCAATTCTTGACGTGTTGCTGTTCCTTCATGACGGAAATTGCTTTTTTGTGCGTGCTGGTCAATGGCAAATAGACGTTATTGAAGTAGTCCGCAAAGGAAATGTTTTCACGTTCCTGAATGGCCCGTTTCTGCTTCTCTTGCTCTTGCCTTACAAGCTCAAAGGCCTTTTTGTCTTTCAATGTAAACGGTGGCGTGCCTTGTTTTTGGTTTTCTTTCAGTTCTGATAAAATCAAAAATGCTTTTTTCGGCGTGTTGTCCTTACTGGCCCGGCCAACGACTTCTTGATGATTCTGCCCATTGAACTGATACCGGATTGAAATGGTGTAATCTTTTCCGATACCATGTCCGGCATTTTTCATTTTTCTGACATAAACGCCCGGATAATCCGTTTTTTCCCAAGTCATTGAATTTACCTCATATTTAATTGACAGCTAAATTGTCATCAAACAATATCGGTTTTTCAAAATGCCTCAAAAAGTGTCACAACTCTGTCACAACTTTTGAACGTATGTAAGGTGATTTTGAATGATTTATTATGACATATTTAATAACGGTTATATCCTATAATGTCAATAGTTTTGGTATGAATTATGACGGTAAATTAAAATCTGTGAAAATGGTCTTAAAAGAACTTAAAATCCCCGTGTGGGCGGTTCGATTCCGTCCCTCGGCACTTGCAAAATCAAGGGGTTATGGCTAAAAGCTGTAACCCCTTTTTTTATAGTAACGAAATGATGACCATTGACATCCGTGTACTGGCCATTGCATTGGGCATCATCCATGTCCTTCCGATCATCGGGTTTACGCTCCCGTATCTGAACAACAAATCCTTGCCGGGGCTTCAGGTCGGTATTCGAATGTCTCCGTCAATTCGCTGTTTTGACAGGAACCAGTTGAAACAATCGGCCCCGGGCCCCAAAACGGCCGTCTTCCAGCAACCAGATGGCGCCGTCCGGTCCCTGCTCCACTTCACGGATGCGGGTCCCCATATCAAACCGTCCGGCCTCGCGGGCGTTGTCGCCATCAAATTCAATTCGTACCAGCGACTTTGAGGACAGACCGCCCATAAAGCCATTTCCCGTCCAGTCCGGAAACAGGGTTCCGGTATAGATGATAAATCCGGCTGGCGAGATCACCGGAGTCCAGGAGATCACCGGCGCACGGAACTCCGGTCGGGTGTGGTGGTCCGGAATCGGTTGACCGTCATAGTGATCGCCGTCAGAGACGATCGGGTATCCGTAGTTGGCACCCTTTTCGATCAGATTCAGCTCGTCACCACCCATGGGACCCATTTCATGAACCCACAGTCGACCCGCATCATCAAACAAAATGCCCAGCGGGTTGCGATGACCCAAAGACCAGATCTGTGCGGTGACGCCGCCTTTATCCGCAAACGGATTGTCGGCGGGGATGCTGCCATCGTCCGCGAGCCGGATGATCTTCCCGAGGTTGGCCTGCATATCCTGAGCCGGATCAAATTTCTGCCTGTCCCCGGAGGTGATCCACAGCATTCCGTCGCGATCGAATGCAATGCGATGGCCGTAATGGCCCTGTCCGGAAACCTTGGGTGCCTGACGCCAGATGACCTGCAGTTCCTGAAGCTGACCTGAGCCCGCCTGATCCAGCACCAGCCGCGCACGCGCCACAGCCGCACCGGCGCCGCCCTTGCCTGACTCTGCATAGCTGAGATAGACCAGATGGTTCTCGGCAAACCGCGGATGCAGCACCACATCCCCCAGTCCCCCCTGACCGCCATAGGCGACTTCCGGAACACCGGAGACAGTGCCGCTTTCCAGTTTATCAATGTCAAACAGCTTCAGTTTACCAGGTTTTTCGGTTACCAGCAGGCGACCGTCAGGCAGAAATGTCATGGCCCAGGGCTGGTCAAAATGCGTGACGTCCCGCACCTCGAACGACTTGTTTCCGGCCAAGGTCGTGCCGGGGTTTACGCCGGCGGCCGGACTGCTGCCAGCATATGCTCCGAACAGTATTGCCGTACATACGACACAAAACAGATGGTTAAACATGATTCCCTCCTTGCGTTTGTCGCCAACAATACGCCACGTTTCATGATACGTATAAATCAGGCATAACCGGTTGTCACCGAATTGATGATCAAAGCCAAATATTGCTTTCAAGATAACTATTTGGGGTGGGTTATCGGTCGGGGTTTTTACCGGGTCTGGAAATGGAAAACCAGGTCAGCCGGGACCCGCTGTGGAGAAATCTGTTTGAAAACATGACGGTGATGGAGACAGGTTTATGTCAATTCGGTGGCTGTGTCAACTCCGATGCAGGAACAATCTGAATCGATTTTCGGATGTCATTGATTTTTTCGGACAGGATTCTGCAGGTCACATCATGCGGATGGCCTATGGCAATGGCATGTCCTTTGTGCATGGCGGTCTGAATCAGAAGATGAATCTGTTTGCGGACCGCATCGGGTGAAACGACATGATCCAGAAAAACATCCCGCTGGGCAAAGGGAACCCGGAACAGTTTGGCGGAAGATTTGATCATGGAATCGGATGTGGTGCGACTGTCAATGAAAAACAGATTTCGAAGCTTGATGGTGGATAACACCTGATCCATTTGCGGAGATAATGCGGTAAGCCTGGATCCCATATGATTGTTGACGCCCCGGATATGGGCAACCGCGTCCAGGTCGGAATTAAGCTGGGCAATCAACTGGTCGGGATTCATGCTGGCAAGCAGAGCGCCCGGTCCGGGATCGACATGGGGAAACTCACGGGGCTCCATCGGCAGGTGAAGCATGATTTCGATACCGGCTTCAGAAGCCATGTGAACAATCTGCTTCTGAAATGGGCTGCCGGGAAGGACTGACCATGTAATGGCCGGATCGACCTGAATCAGCCGTTTTGCTGCCTGAATATCATACCCCATGTCATCAATAATGATTGCGGCGCGTGGACGTTTGCCGGTTTCCGGAAGCGGTGGGGGAGTGATCGGTGCGGATTCAGCCGGCTCGGTAAGGGGATAGACTTCAAACACGGGTGGTTTGACAGCCGGCGTCGGCATGGGGCTATTGTCCGCTGGTTTGGGTGACGGCGCTTTTACGGTTGGTGTGGTTACTGGAGGCTTGATTTTTTGGACAACCGGCGGCGGCGGAGGTTTGATGGAAACGGCAGCCTTCCGTGTCATCAGCCGGTTTAGGGCCAGACCGGCAATCAGTACCAGAATGAGCAGAATTCCCACACAAATCATGATTCGCTTCAAATAAACCGTTGTTGAAGTGGATGATTTCTTTTTGCGGTTTCCCCCTGTTTTTTTCTTTTGTTTTTTTTTATCCATGATGCGCATTTTGCGGTTCTGCCGGTAAACCCGTCAAATGGTTGAACCAATCAACGGGTTTAACTATAGCTTTCAAGATAAAGATTTTGGGTGTGTTATCGGTCGGGGATGGCCGAGAAANNTTCCCAAAATCATTATCTTAAAAGCGATATTAACCGGCCAACCTGTCAATTTTTCAAACCTTTGAAAACATCGTAACTGACCAGAATCTCCAGTGCCCGCATCACCTGGTTGTCGGCTTCAAGACGCTCCTGAGTGAACGAATTGTCCGAGGGTTCGCTTTCTACCGGTATTTCGGGTTCCTTGACAGTCTCCGGGTTGACAATTTTCTTTCGGATGGCAGGCTCGGATTCCTCCTTCAGATGATTTTCCAGATCCTTTTCCTTGGGCATCATGCTTTCCATCGCGCCAGGCTTGACTGATTTTTTTTGGGGTTCATATTTCACGACAATATCGGGTTCAATTCCCTTTGCCTGAATGGATCTCCCATTCGGGGTGTAATACCGGGCTATGGTCAGTTTCAATCCATACCCATCCCGAAGCGCTTCCACATTCTGAACCGATCCCTTGCCAAATGATGTGGTTCCCAGAATCAGCGCCCGCTTGTGATCCTGAAATGCACCAGCCACAATTTCAGACGCGCTGGCGCTGCCGCCGTTGATCAGGACAATTATCGGATAATTTCGGCTGACATCATCGGGCTTTGCGGTAAACACCTTGGCATGCTTGTCCTGACGACCCTTGATGGACAAAATGATACCTTTTTCAATAAAAATGTCTGCCATTTCAATTGCCTGATTCAGCAGCCCCCCGGGGTTGTTCCGCAAATCCAGAACCAACCCTTTGAGTTGTCCATCGGTCTTTTCCAGTTTTTCCAAAGCCTTGATCAGGTCCTGGGTTGTATTTTCCCGAAAATTGGTCACCCATACATATCCGTAATGGGGTCGAAGCATCACAGACCGGATACTTTCAATGGGAATGACATCCCGCATGATCTCAAAATCCATCGGCTCGGTCGCACCCTCCCGAAGAATTGTGATTTGAACCATTGTGCCCTTGGGACCCCGGATTCGACTGACCGCGTCCTTCAGGTTTTTGACGGGCTCGTTACCGACACGGCTGATGACATCACCGGCTTTGAGTCCGGCACGATAAGCCGGTGTCCCTTCAATCGGCGACACAATGGTCACCAGTCCTTCCTTTAACGTGATACTGACACCGATACCCGTGAATTCTCCCTGCGTATCCACCTGAAGATCCCGGTAATCCTCGGGTGACAGCAGGGATGAATGCGGGTCCAGGCCATGTACCATTCCCTGTATCGCATCCTCCACCAGTTTTTTGGCATCGACCGGATCCACATAATTTTTTTCTATCAGTTCAATTACATCAGAAAAAAGTTTCAGTCCTTTGTAGGTTTCTTCATTACTGGCTGCCAGATCCCGATAAAATCCGGCGCCAACGGTCCACAAAATCACTGAAATCGCAACGGCCATCCACAATCTGACCTGTTTGAATTGTTTTATGGTCATGAATTGTCCTTTCCAATTGTCTTTACCGTTAAAATATCCGTCACCCGTCACCCGGTTCCATTTGAAGCCATTGTCTGACATCCAGAGGCTCTGCCCGTTTCCGGATTTCAAAATATACTCCAAAACCGGCTTTGAGATCTGTTAAACCTGTGGTTCCAATAACTTCACCATTCTGGACGGTATCATTTTTAATTCTGAAAAAATCGGCCAGATGCGCATAAACACTGAAATAATGTTCACCATGATCAATGATGATCATGTTTCCATAGCCGTTGATCCATTCTGAAAACACAATCCTGCCGGAATGAACCGCGTGAACCGGTTCTCCCCGGTCTGTCAGAAAATGAATGCCGCTGCGATTGACCGCAGCATTCAATCCGGATTCGAACAGTGTATCCGACTGGCTGACCGGTTTCCCGGAAACCGGCGGCTGCAGCTTTCCTTTTCTTGATGCAAAGCGGATGCCTGAATCAGATTCACGGGTCTGGTCATTGTCCAGACTGACATCCGGCGTGTCATTCCGTGCCAGCGTTTCCAGTGTTTTGTCAAGGCGCACCGAAGCCTGTTTTAGCGCTTCAATCGACCGCATTTCAACCGCTTTTTTCGATCGGATTTCAGCCAGCAGATGATTATGCCGGTTTTTTTCGGCAGATAGAAAATCCAGTTTTTTCTGAATCAGACTGTTTCTGTCCGCGTTATCCTGCTGAAGCCGCATCAGTTGATCTGTCAACTCGGTCAAGACCTTATGGTGATCAAAAAATTCATTCAGCAGTTTCTGATCATGGGACAGAATGCGATCCAGCATGGCCTTTCGATGTTCAAAATTGGAAAGCGTTTCTGCGGATGCCAGAATGTGAATCGATCCCAACCGGTTCAGTTTGTACAGCGTCCTGAGTCGAATGGCAGCCTGTTGTTCAATCAGCGCCATTTGGTTCATCGCGTCTGTTCGCCTGGCATCGATTTCATTGATCCGGCTTTCGATCGATCGGGTTTCTGTCTGCAGCGATGCCAGTTCGTCCTCAGTCTGGTTTATTCGTTTTTCCATCCGGCCCAGGTTTGCCAGAATGGATTTTTCCTGATCCGTAAATGACCGGATTTCTGTCTGTCGTTTTTCGATATCGGATTGAATTTTCCGGGCCTGACGTTCCAGACCGGATATTTCAGCGGACCGATTGGCCGGTTCAATGGCATCCGATGATGTTACCGCGACATATTCAGGTCTGTCACTAACAAACCCGCGTATATCATGATTCAGAAGAATTTCATACCAGCCATTCAGATGATTGTGAATTTCAATCTCGGTTTCTTTGGGGAGGACATCGATCACCGCAGATTCCCGGGAAGGCATACCCCGCACATTCAACCCATCCGCAACAATCCGTCCACGAAGAACACCCGGAGCAGACAGGACGGTACAGGGCATATGCAGCACCCATATCCCGATACAGATCATTCCGATCAGGCGCGTAAAAAAGGTCTGACCGCAATCAGACATCCGATCCACCCCGCAATCATGCAGGCTGCCAGAATTACCAGTGTCGTATTGACTGGCAGAAAGCTGATGATAAAAAATCCGGGAATTGCCCCGCTGCCGATCCGGGAAGCGAGAAGAAGATACAGGCCAAAAAGCAATCCCAGCCCCAAAAGTCCACCTGTCAGTCCCTGAATGACACCCTCCAGATAAATGGGAGTGCTGATAAACCGATCTGTTGCACCAACCAGCCGCATGATCTCGATTTCTTCCTGTTTGGATAAAAAAACAAGCCTCGCCGTATTGGCCACAATAAAGGCGGACGCCATAAAAAAGAGCGTGATCAGGGCATATCCGATCAGTTGAACCACTTGAACGATTCCGGCAAACCGCTCCAGCCATTGCTGACCATATTCCACATTTTCCACACCGGAAATGGATCCCATTTTTTCCGCAAATGCCGAGATGTCTTTCGGATGGTTGATATCCGGCTTCAGGCGGATTTCAAAAGAATCCGGAAAAGGATTCACCCGCAATCCGTCCAGAAGGGATGTCTGATTTTTCATCAGCACTTTCATATCGGTCATTGCCTGGTCCCTGGAAACAAAGCGGACGTCGGCAACCGCGGAATTTTCCCGGATTTGTTTGAAAATGACCTCAATCTGATCGGCGCTGCATTCGGGCTGAAGATACACCATGACCCGGACATGGGCATGGGCATCATCAATCCAGTGGTTGACATTGGTCCAGCACATCAAAAAGGCACCGCAGATGATGACCGAAAACGCAATGGTCAATACGGCGACCAGATTGATAAACCCATTGTCGCGAATATCGATTAAAGCCCGTTTTAATACCGATGGCGTTTTCATATTATGGTACTTCAGATTTCAATCCGGCAAATGATTCGCTGTCGTAATTCACGCTTTCCGGGAAACAGGTATCCTTTTTGAAATCCCCCACAAGAGCACCCTTTTCCAGTTGAATCAGCCGGTTTCCCATTTTGTCAATCAACGTCCGGTCGTGAGTGGCGATAATAACGGTGGCGCCGTTTTGATGAATTCCCTCAAACAGGTTCAAAATGATATCCGCCGAATCCGAATCCAGATTTCCGGTGGGTTCATCCGCCAATACCAGTTTGGGGTTGCGAACAATGGCCCTGGCCACGGCTATCCGCTGCTGTTCTCCCCCAGAAAGGGTAATCGGATAGGCATGCAGCCGGTTTTCAAGTCCTATTGCCCGCAGAATGGCATGCACCCGTTTTCGTATCATATCCGGGCGTTCTCCCATCACCTCCAGAGGAAGCGCCACATTGTCAAAAACCGTTTTGGTGAGAATGAGTCTGTAATTCTGAAAAACGACGCCAAAAATTCTCCTGAAAACCGGTTTCCGCCGGCGGCTGACCCGGGCTGTATTAACACCATCAATAATGATCTGGCCCTGGGAAACCGGTTCTGCCAGATAGAGCAACCTGAGAAGTGTGGATTTCCCAGCACCACTGGGGCCGGTTATCAGCAAAAATGTGTTGGGTTCAATATCCAGGGTAATATCGGTCAGCACTTTTTGGGCACCATACTGTCTGGATACATGAAACATGCGGATGATTGGCTGCTGCAGATTTTCTGACATCCCTGTTTTTCCCGGACGGACAAAAAGGATATGGCATAGGGGTCGGAAAACGCTGTTTTCGTTGACCCGAAAAAGAATAATTGGTATAAAAATACCGAGTTCAAGAAATGCTGACATCGGTTTTTCTTGCTCAGGGCCTCCACTGAACCCCATTAACAAGCTTCTTCCATATCAGTGGAGGCTTTTTTTTATACGATAATCACAATTAAATCAATATATACTGAAAGGGGCTTCACGATTCATCTCCCGTGGAAAACCATATATGCTTTTCAAGAAGGACAATTTTACCACGTCTTGTCACAGATGGACTTCTAACCATTCAGTTATCTTGAAAATACGTAACAGAATTTTCCCCGTTATTCATTAACCCATATCATTTCCGCCAAATGGAAAATCAAGATGAAAAATGAACTGATTCAATTGTTTTGTCAAAAATCATTCAAATACAGCCAGGAACCGGTTTTCAAACTGGTATCGGGCCGAATGAGCCATTACTATGTCAACTGCAAGCCCACAACCCTCAGCCCCCGGGGCATGTTTCTGGCTGGTCATCTGATTTACGATGCCATAAAAAATGCGGGTGTCTCAGGCGCAGGCGGTTTGACGTTTGGCGCCGATCCACTTGCCATGGCCACAGCCTTTGTATCCGAAATGATGCACAACCCGATTCAGGCCTTCAGTATTCGAAAAACCCAAAAGGATCATGGCATGATTCGATGGATTGAAGGAGACCTTCAACCGGGCGACCGGGTTGCGATTCTGGAAGATGTGGTCACAACCGGCGGATCCACCATCAAGGCCATCGAGCGCGCCCGCAACGAGGGAATGGAGGTTGTTCGGGTCGTGGTTCTGGTGGATCGGCAGGAAGGCGGTCTGGAAATGATTCGGGAACAAGTCAAGGACATCGATGTCATCGTAACACGGGAAGATCTGCTTCAGAGGATGAAAACAGGTTGATAAAACATGAAAATTCAGATTTCCCTGTTTGCCAACTTTCGATCCTGCTCCCCGGATCATTCCGGTGCATTTGTAACAGAACTGCCTCCTGCTTCCACTGTCCGGACACTGATTCAATCACTGGGCATACCATTGGACGAGGAGCGTGTGGTACTGATCAACGGCAGACATGGAAAAGATGACGTCACCCTGACAGACGGTGACACTGTCGCCGTTTTTCCGCCGATGACCGGCGGGTGAACCTGGTTTTTTAAAAGTTGTACCATTCAAAACAAGAACTGGAGGAAATTGAATGCATTTTGTTTTTATGGAAGGAAATGAGGCCATTGCCTGGGGGGCAAAGGCCTCGGGATGCCGATTTTTTGCCGGCTACCCCATAACCCCTGCAACCACGATTTATCAGACCATGATCAATATTCTGCCGCCCGATGGCGGCATTGTCATGCAGGGCGAAGATGAAATTGCATCGATCGGCCTGTGCATGGGGGCTGCCATGACCGGTCTCAAGACCATGACCGCCACATCCGGGCCGGGCATCAGCCTTTACAGTGAACAGATATCGTTTGCCATCGGGAGTGAAATCCCCATCGTCATCATCGATGTTCAACGCCTGGGTCCGTCCACGGGCTCCGCGACCCGGGGGGCTGACGGGGATATTCAGTTTTTGCGGTGGGGGAACAGCGGCGGACTGCCTGTTGTCGTTCTGGCACCCGAAGACGTCCGGGACTGTTATACATTGACACAAAAGGCCTTCAATCTGGCCGAACGGTTCCGGTGCCCGGTATTTGTCGCCTCCAACAAGGAAATCGGCATGACCCGGGAAAACCTGGATCTCGATTCCCTGGAGCCGGTTGAAATTCTTGAGCGCACCATTTCAAATACCCGGGATGGATTTCTTCCATTCAAGGCAGCATCGGATTCCGGGGTTCCTGATTTTCTGCCCATTGGCGACACGTTTCCGGTTCGACAGACCTCGTCGACACACGGGCCCGATGGCTATATCACAACCGATCCGGTCGTCATCTCGCAGATGCAGGAACGCCTGAGAGACAAACTGGAATCCACCATCGACTCTTACAGTTATTATGATGCCGTTATCGAACCCGACGCCGATACCCTGATCATTACCTACGGCGTGTCTGCCCGGGCCGCCCGGGCCAGCCAGCGGCAACTGAAGCAGAAAGGAAAAAACGTCTCGCTTCTGATTCTGAAAACGCTCTGGCCGATTCCGGATCAGATCATCCGGCAGTTTGGGAAACCGGTTTCGCGTGTTGTGACGGTTGAAATGAACCTGGGACAATATGTCCATGAAATCAGACGCATTCTGCCGGAAAAAGAAGTCATTTTTCTGGGGCATATGGATGGACGCATGATCAGCCCCCAACAGATACAGGAGGCCGTCACCCATGACCAGCTTGATTAATACCAGCCGTCCACCGGTCTTCTGCCCGGGCTGTTCCCATGAACGGATCACGCTGGCTTTGGATAAAACGTTTCAGAACATGAACATTGCCGGCCATGAGATTGCACTGGTCAGCGATATCGGATGCTCGGGCCTGTTCGATACATTTTTCAACACCCATGCCTTTCATGGGCTGCATGGCCGTGCCCTGACCTATGCAGCGGGCATCAAAATGTCCCGACCCGGCCTGCATGTGATTGTGACCATGGGAGACGGCGGGCTGGGAATTGGCGGCGCCCATCTTTTGTCTGCCTGTCGGCGGAATCTGAACATGACACTCCTGATTCTGAACAATTTCAATTTTGGCATGACAGGGGGCCAGTTTTCCGCAACCACGCCACCCGAGGCATCTGTCGGCTCCGGCTTTCTGAATCAACTGGAACGCCCCCTGGATGCCTGTCAGGTGGCTTCGGCGGCAGGAGCGGCGTTTGTTGCCAGGGCGTCTTCCTATCAGAAGGACCTGGTTGATCTGTTGGAACAGGCCATCCGGTTTGACGGATTTTCAATTGTGGACATGTGGGGTGTCTGTCCGGGCCGCTATACGAAAAAAAACAAGATCACACCGGCCAGTATCGGAGAATCTCTGGCAGGTCTTTCCCCCATGACCGGTGTTGTCGAAGCCAATATCCGGCCGGAATACGGGACCCAATACCGGGAACTGTCATCCGCATTGAAGCCAGCCAATACACCAAAAGGCGTGGCAGTCAATTTCAAACCTCTGTTCAGCAACCGGCGGGAGGTCATTCTTCTGGGCAGTGCGGGACAGCGTATCATCACGGCCGGTGAAATCATCTGCCTGGCAGGCATGAGCGCCGGCCTGAATGCGACCCAGAAAAATGAATACAACATCACGGTGCTGCGGGGGCCGTCCATCAGCGACCTGGTCCTGTCTTCCGATCCCATCGGCTACACCGGCATCGAACATCCGTCTGTTGTTGTCGCCATTGCACAGGAAGGCATTGACCGAAGAAAAGGACTATTTGCGAAGCTGGGTCCCGAATCCATGATTCTGGCGGTCAAGGGGCTTGTTTTACCAGATTCCCGGGCCAGGGTTCATGAAATCGACATGAAAGCACTGGGTCTGAAGTCCCAGGACTATGCCATGGCAGCGGTATCGATTCTGGCCGGAATGAATCTTATCCTGAATGCCGACATGCTGAAACAGGCGCTGGAATACCGGTTCCGAGGTTCTGCGCTGGAGGCGAGCCTGACTGTCATGAATCAGTGCCTGACGACAAGCTGATTGACAAAAGGGAACCAGTAAGAAATAGCGAAACCCAACTTGATGATTTTGTTGGGTTTCGCTATTTATGGCTGTAAAACCAATCAATTGACTGAATATACTGCTGTCGGTCAATAATTGTGGAAAAACAGAATTCAGAAGCCAGAATTCAGAATAAATAAGGAAAATATCATTTTTATAAACAGCAACCAGTCCCTATTTATTCTGGCTTCTGAATTCTGTATTCTGACTTCTGTATATGGAACCCGCAGATTGTGACCGTTCAAAGTATATATATCATGATGGACAGATGTTATCTTCCGGATGATGCCGAATCCAGTATCGTTTTAATGCCGCAATAATATTGGGATCCAACCTGCATTCCGACTCCTGGTCCAGAATGGCAAATGCCTGATCCGGTGTCATGGCGTTACGATAGTGGCGGTCGGCGGTCAGTGCTTCAAATACATCCGCAACAGCAATGATTTTGGCCATAAATGGAATTTCTTGGGATTTTGTGCAGCACGCATAGCCCGATCCATCCAGACGCTCATGGTGGCTGGATGCAATCAGTGGAACATTACGATATTTTTTGGCAAAATGCATCTTTTCCAGAATTTTTCGTGTGATGCTGACATGCTTCTGAATATGATGATATTCATCTGAATTGAGTTTTCCAGGCTTTTTCAGAACATGATCATCAACTCCCAGTTTTCCATAATCATGCAATAACGCAGCCACGGAAAGTATATCCATTTCGTTTTCACCAAAACCAAGCTCACGCCCAATAGCCACGGAATATTTTTCAACCATTTCCGAATGACCGGCTGTCAGGCTGTCCTTTGCATCAATGGAGGCGGCCATGACCTTCAGAATACTTCTGAATTGCCTTTCCTGCTCATTGATCAATATGGCATTTTCGAGCGATATCGATATAATGGACGATATTGAGCACAGGATTTCCATATCCTGTTCCGTAAACTGGCCAGCGCGTTTATTGATCGCCTGAATCACGCCGAGGACTTCTCCAACCTGATTTTTGACCGGAACGCAAAGAATGCATTTTGTTCGGAATCCGGTTAAATCATCCGTTCTTCTGTCAAATCGTGGATCGGCATACGCATCGGGAATGTTCACCGGTTTTCCGGTTACAGCCACATGTCCGGCTATCCCCAGGTTAATATTCAATATGATTGACCGTCTTTCAATTCCATCGGCATAAAGGGATTCCAGACTCCCTTTCTCATGATTCAAAATATATATTGTGCCCCGTGTACACCCAATTTCCTCTCTAATATTTTCAATAAATTGCCTGGCACTCAGTTTTTCCGGCGAAAGAAAAAATCCCCTGCTGATCAAATTATCAATTTCATTTTGAACAAACAGTTCATCTTCTTTCGAAAAAAAACCGGTCTTTTTATTCAAAAACTGAACAGCTCCCAACCAGCCACCTTTTGAATCAGTGACTGGTACTGCCAGCAAGCTTTCTGTACGAAAGCCATATCTTTTATCAATATCTTGATTAAACAGAGCATTTTCATATGCATTGGCCACATTTATGGTCTGCCCCGTAAGAACAGCCATACCGGCAAGCCCCATTTTAATTTCCAGGCAAACTTCGCAGGCGCCCAACCCCTCGGCAAATTTACTCCATAACTGTCCTTTTTCCCAATCAATCAGAAACAGGGAGCTTCTTTCAGCATTCAAAAAACGGGATATCTGTGCCATTATGATTGGAAACAGACGATCAAAATTGTGCTCGAAGCCAATGCCTTTTCCAATTTCGATGAATCCTTTCAACTGATCGTTTTCGATCTGGAGCTGTTCAAGTTGATACAGAATATCCGAGTGCTCTGTTAATGTCTCTGTTGCCATGATCACCTCTCTGTCCAATTGGCCGGACATGAAAAACAACCCCATTTTAAGTGTCTGGACATCAATCGCCAGCGCTCTGTTTCACATGAATGGAAATATTGTTTACCGCCATTCCTTGATCCGGAATCCAGAAAAGATATGCCTTTTATCTGCCTACGGATTCCGGCGTTCGCCAAAACGACAGCAGTAAATCATTTTCAAGGCAAGCACACATTCCCTGTTGAATAAATTTGATTTATTCAACTTGACCAATACATTCAATTATTATAGTTCATAGAGCAAGGACAGGCCCATTCGTTCTGGCATACCGGACAGACGATCGGTTTCCGATACTATAGCTTTCAAGATAAAGATTTTGGGTGCGTTATCGGTCGGGGATGGCCGAGAAAAGGCCTATCCCCTCCCTGCTGTCTTCCCAAAATCATTATCTTAAAAGCAATATAAAAGAAATGGTGTCTTCCATCCATATAAATTACAAAGCTATTCTTATCCAATTTTGAAATCTGAAATACGATATGATGGCATTGCCAGACTGCTTTCACATGAGTCAGAACAGTGTGGAGCTGGACACAATAGCAAAAATGTCGAGCCGTCAGGAGAACGTCATTATGCCCCGATCTTTAACGTATATGCTCCGTCTCATTTTTTCCTGTGTTCTGATTTGTACGGTCATTTTGTGTGCGGATCAATGCAACGCCGGGAATACCGAACACCAGAAAACAATGGTGACAGACACGACAGTCGATCAATCAAAGCCCGATAATGCGGCACATTCACCGGAAATCGGCGAAACCATGCCACTCTGGAGTTGCATGCCATTTGCCTGCATGCTGCTTTCCATAGCCCTTTTCCCCCTGCTGGCGCCCGATTTCTGGCATCATCATTTTGTAAAAGTTTCCGCGTTCTGGGCAATCCTGATGGCGTTTCCATTTATATACCATTACCGGATGGTCGCCATTCACGCAATCCTGCACATTCTGATGGCCGATTATATTCCGTTTATCATTCTGCTATGGTCTCTTTACACCATTTCAGGCGGCATACTCCTTCGGGGCGATCTCCGGGCCACACCGATCATCAATCTGCTGATGCTTGCCATAGGAACCCTGTTGGCGTCATTTATGGGCACTACCGGTGCTGCCATGCTGATGATCCGTCCCTTTCTTCGAGCCAACAGCCATCGAAAAAACCGGACATTCATGGTGGTGTTTTTTATTTTTCTGGTTGCCAATATTGGTGGCGCATTAACCCCGTTGGGTGACCCGCCCCTGTTTCTGGGGTTTCTGCATGGCGTCCCATTTTTCTGGCCGCTTCATATTTTTCCGCACATGCTGATCACAACCCTCATCCTGATGGCCTGTTTTTTTATAATGGATACCTTTTGGTATCGCAAGGAAAAATCCTTGACCAAACCCCGGATCATTCATGATCGGGAACCGTTGAGACTGGCGGGATGGCATAATTTTTTATTTCTGGCAGGCGTTGTCGCCGCAGTTTTATTCAGTGGGATCGTAAAATTGGGTGAGGTGAATGTATTGGGCATTTATCGCTTTATTCAGGACTGGCTCCGGGATGGATTTCTGATTTTGATGGGTATTTTATCGCTTGTGACCACCCGGATCACCATTCGTGAAGATAACCAGTTTACCTGGTTTCCAATAAAAGAGGTCGCGTATCTGTTTATCGGTATTTTTATTACGATGATCCCCTGTCTGGCCATTCTGAAAGCCGGTTCCAAAGGCCCTCTGGCCATCCTGATCAATGCGGTTCAGACCCCTGCCCATTATTTCTGGGCTACCGGTTCTCTGTCCGCTTTTCTGGACAATGCACCAACCTATCTGACATTTTTCAGCACCGCCCTGGGCGCACATTATCCGGGCATGACAGAACCTGAAGCCGTAAAACAACTGATCGCCCAGAATCCCGTTTATCTGAAAGCCATTTCAGCAGGGTCGGTATTTTTTGGCGCATGCAGCTATATTGGCAATGCGCCCAATTTTATGGTGCGTTCGATTGCAGAAGAGTCCGGAACCGCAATGCCCAGTTTTTTTGGCTATATTTTTCGCTATTCCTTCATTTTTCTGATTCCGGTTTTCATTCTAATTTCCCTGATTTTCTTTTAGCAATACAGAGAGGTTATCCTATGGAGAAAATAGAAAAAATACTATTTCATACCCGTTTCAGGGAAATGGCCTTTCAATCCCTGGAATCCCTGCTGGATTTAAAAGCGGCCGGGCTGAAAGAAATTATACTGACCCATATCGTCCCCACCGATGATGTGTCCTTTGTTCCATACGGCGGTTTTCTGAAAAACGAGGCCGAACGCCTTGTTGAATCAGCGCGGATCCGGTTTGTCGACTGGCAGGACATGCTTACGCGAAATGATGTCCAATCGAAAATTATTGTGGAGGTCGGTCAAACCAATGCCAGGATTCTGTCAATTGCCGAAGAAGAAAAGGTTGACTGGATTGTGACCGGTCGAAAAAAACGAACGATGTTTGAAATGGTTTATGTCGGTTCCCATCTTCTGGATATTCTCAGGCGAAGCGACAGGCCGGTGCTTATGGACAAGTTCTGTGCGGAATATCAGGACAAGACCTGTGTTCTGACACGGACAAATCCGCATATTTTTTCACGACCGCTCCTGGCCACAGACTGGTCCCCCCCCTGTGAACATGCCAGAAATCATCTGGTCTCACTTCGCCCCCTGATTGAACGGATTCTGATCGTGCATGTTCTGGATGAACGGATCACCCGGGGGCGTAATGGATCATTTATAAAAGAACTTGAATCCGAAAGCCGTGACCAGCTTGACTCATGGCGGGACTGGTTTGATAAAAACGGTATACAGGCGGAAACCCATCTTACAGCCGGAAGGCCGGTTTCAGAGATTATCAATCTCTCACGAAATTATCAGTCCACCCTGATGGTTCTTGGTAGAACCGGAAAAGACTGGTTTGAGGAATATTGGCTGGGCGGTATCTCCCATCGTGTTGCAGAACAATCGGAATTGCCGGTCCTGATGATTCCATAGTTGGCTGATTCCGCAATCAACTTTCCAATCGGCAAAGTGGCAAAAATGATCATGGGAACAAAACCGGTAAGCAGACAACCTTGTCAAAATTCATAACCATCCGGCGAGCATCTATTGAATACACCGCTATCAAACACAAATATCGCAATTGTTGGCGCCGGAAGGTTCTGTATCGATTTCCTGCAACTGTTGATGCGTCCGGAATTTCAAAATGACGGAGTTGCCATCCAGGGGATCGCAGACATCGATTCCAATGCACCCGGTATTCAGTTCGCTTTGAATCATGGAATCGAAACAACGGCAGACTACACCACCTTTTTTCAAAATGACCGGCTGAATCTCATCATGGAATTGACCCGGGATGAGGCACTGGCAGACAAAATCCGCAGACAGATACCGGATCATCTGGAATTGATCGATCATTTTGAGGCCATGATTCTGTGGGACAGCCTGAAAATTTATCTGGAAAAGAAGCTGTGTCTGGAAAGGCTTGATCACATTTGCAAGGATGAAGCAACTGTTCATCAGGCAATTGAAACATTTTTCCAATCTGCTGCAAAGATCGCAGAGGAACGCTGCCGATATTCGCACCGGATTGAGAAGGAATCGATTCGGCAACAGCAGACCATTTCCCAGATCATTCAGGGCAGCACCATCCCCACATTTGTGATTGATCGAAATCACGTGGTGACACACTGGAACAAAGCACTTGAAAAACTGACCGGTTTTCCGGCAAAAGACGTTGTCGGAACATCCCGTCAGTGGGCGCCGTTCTGGGAACGGGAACGACCATCGATGGCAGATGTGATTCTGGATCAGATCGACGCAGATGAAATTCAGAAATTGTATGGCGCCAAATGGCAAAAATCGGCTCTGATTGAATCGGCTTATGAAGCGGAAATCTTTTTCCCGAAGCTGGGAGATGGAGGAAAATGGTGCTTTTTTACGGCAGCGCCCATCAAGGCTGTTAACGGTGAAATTATCGGCGCCATTGAAACCCTGTGGGATACAACAGAGGATAAAAAGGCTGAACAGGAACGGGAACGACACACACGGGAACTCAGCACGCTGTGTACCATCTACTCTGCACTGAATGCACCGGACCATATCACCGGAAGGGTTCAAACCGCCATAGAAGAGGTCAAACGGTTTCTTTGCGCTGACTGCGTCTCCATTTTTATGGCGGATAAAAAAGGCGGTTTCAGCCTCCAGTATCGTGATCAAACCCAGGATTCTTCCTGTACAGATCTTCCGGTGCCCCTTTATGCCGAAATGGCAGCACAGGCCATTGCCGCAGGAAAATTGATCATTTCAAACAATCTGCCGCCACACACCGAAAGCGATGACAAATCAGAAACACCCAAATCGATTGCCACCATTCCCATTAGCACCAAAGAGCATAAATCCATGGGCGCCATGATAATCGGCTCCCGGACTGCCAACCGGTTTTCTTACCAGGATCAGCATATGCTGGAACTGATTGGAAACCGGATCGGTGCGGCGATTGAAAATGCCATTCTTCAGGAACAGTATATCAAATCCGAAGAAAAATACCGGTCCCTCTTCAACAATGATCCGCATCCCATATTCATTCTGAATCCGGTTACATACGATATTCTGGATGTCAACCAGCGGGTGGCAGACTGTTATGGCTATTCGCCCAATGAACTGATCAGTCGGTCATTTCTGATTCTGGGAGATGATTCCGATAACGAAATTCCCGGACTCATGCAAAAACTGGGAATCGATCAGTCTGTTTTTATTCCCAGAAAACGCCATTTCCGGAACGGCGGAAATCCCTTTTATGTCAACATCAATATCCGCCGCGCCCGTTACGGGGATATCGAAGTCATGATCGCATCAACAACCGATATCACCGAAACCATCGAAAAAGAAACCCAGCTCATTCAGGCGGGCAAAATGGCGACCCTGGGCACGATGGCTGCCGGAATGGCTCATGAACTGAATCAACCTCTCAATGTCATTCAGGTCTGTGCCGATTATTTTCTGAAAATGACGCAGAAAAAACAGCCGATACCGGAAGACGATCTGATTTCCATTTCACAGGATATCAGCCGCAATATTCGCCGGGCGTCTGAAATTATCCGACATATGCGGGATTTTGCCAGACAGTCGGAAGTCGTCCGGTCCCAGATCTGCATCAATGATCCCATACGGGATGTATTCAAAGTTCTCGGCCATCAGATCAAGGCCCATCAGATTGAACTGGAACTGTCCCTGGATTCCGGCATCGGATTTATTCTGGCGGATCACAACCGGCTCGAACAGGTTTTTGTCAATCTGGTGTCCAATGCCATAGACGCGCTGGATGAAAAGGCTGTAAAATTATCCGGCAAACCCTTTACCAGACAGATTCACATTCAAACCCGCCGGACAGATGACCGGGCAATTGTTTGTGTCAGGGATAATGGTATCGGCATGTCTCCAGACATTCAGAAACGAATATTTGAACCCTTTTTCACGACCAAGAAAATCGGCAAGGGAACCGGGTTGGGTGTCAGTATCAGCTATGGCATCATTCGGGATTATGACGGTACCATTCAAACCGAAAGCATTCCGGGAGAGGGAACGACTTTCACATTAAGTTTTCCGGCTTTGAAAGATTGAAATGGAAACAATCCTGATCATCGATGATGAAATCGACAACACCAAAATTCTGTCCATGTCGCTTCGAATTGACGGTTACGCGGTATTGACGGCCTCCAGCGGCGAAGAAGGGCTTTCGGTATTTCATGAGAAAAAGCCCGGAATCGTCATTACAGACATCCGGATGCCCGGTATGGATGGATTGGAAGTTTTAAGACAGATTCGGCAGGCAACAGATTTTGCAGAAGTCATTATCATTACCGGACATGGAGATATTGACCTCGCCATCGAGGCGCTTCAAAACGGGGCATCCGATTTCATCAACAAACCCATTCATGATGATGCGCTGGCGGTTGCCCTGAAACGGGCCCATGAAAAACTGGCCATCAAACATCAGATTCAGGAATATACCACCGGCCTGGAAAACCGGATTCAGGCCGCGACAAAGGAACTGAGACAGCAGGCCTATTTTCAGCAGGAGCTGATCAACAGCGCCAGCGATGGCATTATCGCCATGGATAGTCAACTGAATGTCATCATGTTCAACCCCGGAGCCGAGCTGATTTTTGAATATCGGGCGGAAGATGTTCTCAACCGGTTGGAAGGATTTGATCTTTTTCCTGAAAATATGGCATTGGCATTGGCGTCCGCGATGAAAAACAACGCCCGGCACATCCACAGACAGGAAATTGACCTTCAATCCGGAAGCGGAAAATCGATTCCGGTCAATTTTTCCGGCGCCGTTCTGTTTGATCAGGAGGAATCGATTGGCTGTGTGGCATTTCTTCAGGATTTGCGTGAAATCAAACGGCTTCGAAACGAATTGATTCACAGCGAACGACTGGCGGCAATCGGTCAGACAGTCGCGGGTCTGGCCCATTGCATCAAAAACATTCTTCATGGTCTGGAAGGCGGCAGCTATGTCCTGGATGCCGCGCTCAAACGGAATGACACCGTAAAGCTCAGCTCCGGATGGGAAATGATTCAGCGGACAATCCATCGGACAGCCAGCCTGCTGCGGGATCTGTTAAGCTACTCAAAAGACAGACAGCCCGAATACCAGACATGCAGCCCCAATCAGATTGTCAATGATGTCTGTGATCTGATGGAAGACCTGGCAAAAGATAACCGGATCGCCATCATCCGCAATCTGGATTCCACCATTGAATCCGCAAAAATGGACCCGCAAACCGTTTACCGGGTAATTTTGAATCTGGTCAGCAATGCGATCGATGCCTGCATTTTTGATGAAAATCGTGAAAAAGTCTTTGAAGTTCGGGTATCAACCCGGTATGCTTCCAACAACCGCATTCGTTTTGACGTTGAAGATACGGGGTGCGGCATGGATGACAGCATCAAAAAACAGCTTTTCACCTCATTTTTCAGTACCAAGGGGTCCAAAGGCACCGGGCTTGGACTTCTGGTCACCCAAAAATTGATCGAAGCGCATCATGGCGCCATTGCGGTTCAATCCGAGCCGGGTAAAGGAACGGTCTTTACGGTTTGGTTGTCGGTTGATAGTGGTCAGTAGTCAGTCCCGGACGGTCGGGCAGTCAAGACCCGGTATTTTCATGGTTGTGGGTGGAAAGCAGCCGCTTCCATGAGGGTTTACCATAAAAATAGTACTCAGATGCGATGCTTCCCTCTGTTCGTAGTGTGCCCGTGAGGGCATTTTTATAAACGCCTTACGGCGTCACTACGAACAGGCCTGAACCATCATCATGGATTAATTTTCATATCTGGGGGTGAAGTTCCCGGAATGATTCATGACCATTGACCGTGAAAATGCTTTTACCGGAAAAGGGATCACCCATATCCCGTCATTCACGACGCACACCCTTTTTATTTTCCTGGTGATAAAATGACGCAGACAATTCTTCTGGTTGACGATGATCCGGATGTTCTCACCCTCAATATGACCGTTGTGGAGGAAAACGGCTATATACCAATCCTGGCGGAAAATGGCGAAAAAGGATTGGAAATGGCCAAAACAGAACATCCCGATTTGATTATTCTGGATATTTTGATGCCCAGACAAAGTGGCATCAAAATGTATCGGGCCATAAAACTGGATGAAACGCTCAAAAACATACCGGTTATCATTCTTTCCGGAATTGCACAGCAATCCTTTCAAAAATCTCAGGAAACCCTGGCCGGTTTCAGCGGATCGCCTGTGCCCGAGCCCGAAGCCTATCTTGAAAAGCCGGTAAGCCCGGCCGAGTTGGGTTCAACCATCAGGCGGATCATTGGTCCGGCAAAGAATGAATGAATAACGGTTTTGTTGGTTTTTTCCATGCAAAGGCTCGAAGAGAAGGAGACGTATGGGCATCGAAAAACTGCTGTTTGTCACTCGTTTTGAAGATTTGAGCTTTGATGATCTCAAGCCCCTTCTGGAACTGCGAAAAGCCGGTCTGAATCATATTATATTTCTGAACGTGATTGAATCCGAAAAAGTGCGCCTCCAACGCGGCGTCGGGTTCAAGAAGGCAGAGGCTGTCCGCCTGAAAGAAATTGCCAATGTCCGGTTTATCGACTGGGCAGAGACCCTTTTTGAACAGGGCCTCGAGGTAGGTGTCTATATTGTGGTGGGCAATGTGGTCGAGCAGGTTGTCAAGGCTGCCAAAAATGAGGAAGCAAACCTGATTGTCATGGGTCACAAAACAAAAACCCGACTTCAGGAGCTTTATACCGGCGTGGATATTTCCGAAATTCTGGAGAGAACCCATATCCCGGTTTTAATTCATAAAGAGCCTCCGGCACCACTCAGGACAGACATGCACCCGTTTCAGAGACCGTTATTGGCCACTGCCTGGACCCCGGCATCGCTTCATGCCGTCGAATTTTTAAAACCGGCAGGGCCGGTCATCGAAGAGATTCACATCCTGCACGTGGCCGATAAAGACGCGCTGAACGGGGATTCGGCCATGGTGGTTCAGGAAACCCGGAAAGTCACCCGGAAAAAGCTGGATGAGATCTGTACCCAGTTTACATCCATGGGTGTTTCTGCCAGGGGACATGTGCATATCGGTGATTCGCTCAGAGAAATTGAACAGGCCGCCCAGGAGCATCATGCCAGCATGGTTGTATTGGGTATGTCCCGCCGGGCCGGCTGGCAGGAAAGATGGATGGGCAGCATCCCTAAAACGCTGATGGACCGATTATCCATTCCGGTTTTGATCGTTCCGGCGGATGAAAAGCCAGAAAAGTTGTAGTTCATAAAGGGCAATGGATCACATGTTGAAAGAACTGACCGATCTGACCATGGACCTCATTCGCATACCGTCCATGCACAACAATCCGGATGCCATTACGGCCTGCGCAGATTATATCGGGGAATTTCTGGGCCGCATTGCCGTGTCCGGTTTGCGCCTGAATCACAATGGCGTTCCATCAATTCTGGTCATGCCCAAAACCGGAAAAGTTCCGGTTTTGCTGATGAGCCATTTTGATGTGGTGGATGCGCCGGCTGCATTGTTTGAGCCCTGGATTGAAGGCAACAAACTGTATGGCAGAGGAAGCATTGATGATAAATATGCGGTGGCCCTGTCCCTGCTCCTTTTGAAAAATCATATGAATCAATTGCGGCAGAACGGCCGGGGACAGCGCGATCTGCCCTTTGGCATTCTGATGACCGGTGATGAAGAAACCGGTGGCGCCAATGGCGCGCAAATGGCCCTGAAGCAGATTGAAGCCGATTTCTGTATTGCCCTGGATGGTGGCGGCCTTGATAAAATCGTCATTCGGGAAAAAGGAATTTTTCGCCTCAAACTCATTTCCAGAGGCAGATCAAGCCATGGGGCCAGACCCTGGCTGGGAGATAATGCCATTGAAAAGCTGATGCGGGATTATTTCAGTATCAAGGAATTTTTTAACGGCACAGATGTGAATCACTGGCACAGAACCCTGACCATCAGCATTGTTCAGGCCGGAAAATCTCAGAATCAGGTGCCGGATTATGCCGAAGCGATTCTGGATATCCGATATACGGAACAGGATGACATGATGGACCTGGTTGACCGGATGCGATCTGCCATACAGGGTAAACTTGAGATTCTGTCACGTGCTCCGGTCTTCAGGTCCCCGCCATCACCATTTCTGGATCGTCTTCTGAGCCTGTCACCCAAAACCGTTACGGGCGCCGAGCATGGCGCCAGCGACGCCAGGCACCTCATGGACCACGGGATTCCGGGTATCGTATGGGGCGCCGATGGGGACATGAGCCAGCATTGCATGGATGAACATATCAATCTGGACAGTTTTGCAATGCTGTATCAGATACTGGACCAATTTCTTTTCACTTGAGAACTTGATCAATTTCAGTTAGGAAAATGGTCATCAGAATTGAATGATGCCTTGGAAATCATACCAGACAGGAAAAAAATCATGCCACTGACCATTTACAATACACTGACGAAAAAAAAAGAACCCTTTGAAACCGTTGAACCCGGAAAGGTTCGCATGTATGTCTGCGGCCCGACCGTATATGATTCCTGCCACATCGGTCATGCCCGGTCTGTCGTGATATTTGATGTCATCGCCAGATATCTCAGGGCCACGGGATATGATGTCACCTATGTCCGGAATTTTACGGATGTCGATGATAAAATCATCAACCGGGCCAATCAGACAGGTGTTTCCAGTCAGGATGTCGCAGAAAAATACATTCGGGAATTTTATGAGGACATGGATGCCCTCAAGGTGGAACGGGCGACCCTGGAGCCCCGGGCCACCGGGCATATCGATGATATCATCCGGATTGTTTCCCGGTTGATCGAAAAGGGTATGGCGTATTCCGTGGACGGGGACGTCTATTTTGCCGTTGAAAAATTCAGCGATTATGGCAAACTTTCCGGCAGAAAACTGGAAGATATGGAAGCCGGCGCCCGGGTGGATGTGGATGAACGGAAACGCAACCCCTTTGATTTCGCACTCTGGAAAGCATCCAAACCCGGCGAGCCGGAATGGGACAGCCCCTGGGGAAAAGGCCGGCCCGGATGGCATATTGAATGTTCGGCCATGAGCTCATCCCTTCTGGGCGAAACCATTGACATTCATGGGGGCGGCAAGGATCTGATTTTTCCCCATCATGAAAATGAAATTGCCCAGTCCGAAGCTGCCTTTGACAAACCTTTCGTCCGGTACTGGATCCATAACGGATTTATCAATATCGAGAGCGAAAAAATGTCAAAATCTCTCGGAAATTTTTTACTCATTCGCGATGTTCTCAAAAACACCCATCCAGAGGCCATTCGACTCTTTCTGCTTGCCAGCCACTATCGCAGTCCGATTGATTACAATGACCGGGTTATCCAAGACGCGTCTGCCAATCTGGAAAAACTGTACACCCTCCTGATGCGGACAGACAGTATTCTGGACAGTCCATCCCGTGCATCCGATCGAAAAAACGGTGAATGGTGGCTTCGATTCTGCGATGCCATGAATGACGATTTCAATACGGCAAGGGGAATCGGAATTGTTTATGAAGCCGCCCGAGCCATGAACCGGATGATGGATGAATTTCCATCCGATCCATCTGATGCGGATAAAAAAACGCTTGCCACGAATCGCTGTGATCTCCTGAAAATCGGCAGTGTTCTGGGCATCCTGACCGAATCCCCGGGTCAATATTTTGAAACCGAAAAACAGAAAAAACTCAATCAGTCCGCCATTGATCCGGCGGTAATCGAAAAACTCATTCAGGACCGGGCCGAGGCCCGAAAATCCAGAAACTGGCAACAGGCAGACGCCATCCGTAAACAGCTTGAAGCCATGCAGGTGATTCTGGAGGACAGGCCTGACGGAACAATCTGGAAAATGACATCTTGAAATGACCAATCCCATTTCAACACCATTCAATGCCACACAATCGGTATTCACCGGTATTCCCTTTCTGGACAGCCTTCTGGGTGACCTTTTCATCGGGGACAATGTCATCTGGTATGACGATGCCGGCAGCCTGGCCAGCGTCTTTTGCCTGAATTTCATGCAGACATCCCAATCCCTGAACAAGGATATCATCTACGTCTGTTTTGACCGCTCGCCCCGAAATCTGTTGGACAAACTGGGACCACTCGCAGACAATTCCAGGCTGGTCATCATTGACTGCTTCACCTTTGGCAAGGGTGCCGGATCACCGGTGTTTCTGGGATTTTATGAACAGGCCACACTTCCCTGCACATGTCGGATCGTGCAGGTAGCACACCCGGAAAATGCGGCAACCGTAATGGATGTTTTTTATTCCGTTCATGCCGAACTGACTGGCGATGTCCGGTTTATCTTTGAAAGCCTGACCGGAATGCAGGAACTCTGGGAGGGTGAGGATCAGTTGCTGAATTTTTATGCCCACTCTTGCCCCAGACTGTATGAACTGAACACAGTGGCATACTGGATAATTGAAAAAAAAGCCCACTCTTCCAGATTTCGGGCACAGATCAATCAGATTGCCCAGGTGGTGATCGATTTATCGGTCAAACGGGGAAAAACATCTTTAACCGTGGTCAAGGCGGAAAAACGACATGGTGAGCACCTGCATCAGCCTCAGGACTATTATACACGGGAGATGCAGGTGGTTTTTGATGCAGAAGCCCATGTTCATGGCAGAATTGAGCTGGGAATGCGGCTGAAAGAGCTTCGAATCCGGCGGGGCATGTCCCAGACCGATCTGGCCCGTCAAATCGGTGTCACCCCCAGCACCATTTCCCAAGTGGAAAACAACCTGATTTACCCGTCTCTGCCGGCGCTGTTAAAAATGGCGGAAATTTTAAATATTCCTGCCGGTCAACTGCTGCAGGACGCGGTATCTCCTGCCCGCAAAATTCATTTTACGGCAGGAAACGCCACGGAAATCAAATTTTCCGATCAGCCCGGGAACACGATTGCCGGGTGGCATCTCACCGGACTCAAACCCGATGCAAAAATTCAGATCCATCTGATTGAAATTCAATCCAAAGCCAGAATTTCTCGTCATTTCATGATGCATAAAGGAGATGAAACCGGGTATCTTTTGAGTGGTGAACTTCAAATGACATTGAACACGGTCGTCCATTCGATCAGTCCCGGGGATGTGGTCTATCTGGAAAAGGAAACGCCATCCCAATGGAAAAACACCGGGACTGAAATTGCACGGCTACTGTGGATGACAGCCTCATGATCCATCAATCCGGTGCCTTCCATTCAATCCGTATTGCGTCAGGATGAAGACATGACCTGTGAAAATCCGCTTCCACAGGTCATGTCTTCATCCTTCACATTTCATCCTTCTTCAAACCAGCCCCTGATCGATCATGGCATTGACGACCTTGACAAAGCCAGCAATATTGGCGCCAACCAGATAATTTCCTTCAAAACCATATTCTGCTGCCGCATTCAGACAGGTTTTATGAATATTTTTCATGATTTCTTTCAACCGGCCATCCACCTCTTCCTTCGGCCAACTGATTCTCATGCTATTCTGCGCCATTTCCAGGCCGGACACGGCAACACCACCGGCATTTGATGCCTTGCCCGGCGCATACAGAATTTTCTTGTCCTGAAATATCTTGATGGCTTCCGGCATACTGGGCATGTTGGAGCCTTCGCTGACCAGTGTAACGCCGTGATTGATCAGATTGTAGGCATCTTTTTCATTGATTTCATTTTGTGTGGCACTGGGAAATGCACAGTCCGCCCAGTGATTCCACAGCGGATTGTAATCCAGCGTGGAATCGGCTTCTGTGTAAACGGCCTGTGAGTATTTGTCCACATATTCCCGAATTCGTCCCCTGCGGACATTTTTCAGGCGTTTGACAAATTCCAACTTTCCCGTATCAATTCCTTCTTCATCAAAAATATATCCGGAAGAGTCGGACATCGTCAGAACTTTTGCACCCATTTCGATCAATTTTTCGACCGTAAACTGGGCAACATTTCCGGAGCCGGATACCAGACAGGATTTTCCCTTCAACGGTTCGTCGCGGGTCGCCAGCATTTCCGAAGCGAAATAGACATTGCCATAACCCGTGGCTTCCGGGCGGATCAGGCTGCCTCCCCAGCCCAGGCTTTTTCCGGTGAGAACACCGCTGAATTCATTACACAGTTTTTTATACATGCCAAACATATAGCCGATTTCCCGTGCCCCAACACCAATATCACCTGCAGGCACATCGGTGTTCGGCCCGATATGACGAAACAGTTCGGTCATAAAACTTTGGCAGAACCGCATGATTTCACCATCGGACCGTCCTTTCGGGTCAAAATCGGATCCGCCTTTTCCGCCACCCATTGGCAGTGTGGTCAGGGCGTTTTTAAACACCTGCTCAAAAGCCAGAAACTTCAGAATACTCAGATTGACCGAGGGATGAAAGCGCATGCCGCCTTTATATGGGCCGATCGCACTGCTCATCTGAATGCGGTATCCCCGGTTGACGTGAACCTGTCCTTCATCATCCACCCAGGAAACACGAAACTGGACCAGTCGCTCCGGCTCAATCAGTCTTTCCAGGATCGCGGACTGTTGATAATCCGGGTAACGTTCCAGAACCGGCTGGACGGTTTCAAACACCTCTTCCACTGCCTGATGAAATTCTTTCTCGTACGGATCCCGATTTTTCATATAGCGGATAATGTCTGTCATACGAAACCTCCTGTTTATGGAATGATGAATTGAACGAAAAACGTTCTTATAAATGTCATAATATCAGATAATGATATTGAATCAACAAATCACACAAACCGACTTTTTCCCCAGAACCTTGATGACAAGTGCCCGATCCATCTGGACATGCCGGATATATTGGCTTTCATGTTGTGCCGGGAGCGATTCCAGCCATTTCCAATCCAGAATATCCGTGTCTTCCACAACCGTGATATAGGGGATTCCCAGGGATGTGATGTTTTGAAAAAAATGGGACCCCTGGGATGGATCTGCATGGATATGCCCATTTTTCAATTCGATGATGGCACCAACGCCGGAAATGTTACGCCACTGAACCGGAATTCCCAGCCACCGGTCAGAAGATCCCCATCGTCCGGGACCAATCAGCAGATATCGCCTTTTTTCCTTTGCCAGTATGGCGTTGAAGCGTCCAATTTCATCCGCCATTTGAATGGTGCCATCCAGTTTGAAATCACGTGGTTTGACATAAATGACATCGGAGATGTTTTCATATTTTCCGTTCCCCAGGGCGTTTTGGGAAAAACACAGGGCGTTTTTGATTTCCGCATCCGATATGACCACATCATTTCGATCAATTTCAGCCGCAAGCGGCCGCATCTGAAGAAAATAAAATTCATTTTTTCTCTGACGCCGTGTTCCCAGATTCACCGAAAATTCAATCTCCACAGGGCATCCCATGCCTTTTCTGCCCAGATCCAGCATATCGCAAAGCAGGGGTGGCAGGGGGAACATGTCGTGTTTGAGTACAGACGCAAAGGTGGCAACCTTTGCCCCCGGGAAATTGCCACTATCCCGAATGCGATGTTCGTTCGGAATATAGGTACTGGAAAGCAGTCGGATGGGCAGTTCGGTTTCTGCCTCATCAATTTCCCGCTTCTCAAGGTTGGAATATCGGTTGAAATTTAAATTTTCCGGATAATTTCGAATTTTCAATGCATAAAAATACCGTTGGGAGTTGGTCAGGATATCTTCAACGGTGGTGAATTGGGGCAAAATCTGCGGATACCGGGGAGAAAAACGAACATTTTTTTCTCCTTCCACAACCGTTTTTCCCAGCCCCAATGCAATATGGGCGATCCCGTCCTCAGCTTTCATGTGGGAAACCGGATAAAAATTATGGGACTGGGCCACACCGGATATGGCCGGATAAAAATGGTCTCCATATGTTTCCCCCACCAGTTGCTGAATGATCACCGCCATGGACTCTTCCTGGGGCTGACTGACCGAATGGCGGGTGAATGATTTGGGATCTTCATAATACGTGGATGCATAAACCAGTTTGATGGCATCCAGGAGTTGCGCCAGCCGTATTTTCGCATCCGGATGATTGTTGGGTATCATGTATGTCTGATACAGCCCGGCATACGGTTGAAAATGGGCATCTTCCAGGAGGCTAGAGGAGCGGATGGACAGGGGGTAATTGACCTGAGCCAGAAAAGCCTCCATGTCCCGAATCAGCCAGTCGGGTATTTTGGCTTTTAAAAAAATTTGAGCGATATCGTCATCCTGAAGATCGGTTTTTGACAGATACTGCAGTTGGTTCAACTGAATAAATGATTCAAAACCCTGGGTGGTGACCACCAGGGACCTGGGTATCTGAATCTGAACCTGGGGGTAGGCTTTGAAAAGCCCGGAATGTTGATGAAGCAGCACAGACATGAATGCCAGACCCCTGGCTTTTCCACCCAGAGATCCATCTCCGATTTTGACGAAATCCATGATATCCGCATCGAATGTATGGGCCTGAAACTGGGCAACAACCCCTTTTTGTTGCAGTTTTCTGAGTGTATGCAGGCCGGAAACAATATAATTGCGCATTTCCGCTATGCTGAAAAAATCACTGGCCTGAACCTCACGAAACGTGGATGCCAAGGCAAATTCGGACCGGGCCATCAGCCAGTTGGAAAAATGATTGCGGGATGCATGATACAGAAGCGACTGATCCGGTATCTGTGACACTTTCATTTCAAGTGTTCTCAGGGTTGATGCCCGGTCAATCTCCACACCGTCCGGCGTTCGAAAAATGAAATCTCCGAATCCCAGATGGTTCAAAAAAAACTGATGAATTTCAGCCAGCAGATTGGGTGAATTTTTATCCAGAAAAACAGCCGGAATCCGTTCTGCCTTGAGACGGTTTTTGGATTCCGAGCTTAACAGAAGGATCGGAAGATCCGGAATTTCCTGTTTGATCAAAGCCAGTATATCGGTGCCGGCATTTTCATCCGGCTGGCCATTTCTGGGAATTCGGGTATCGGAAATCACCCCGATCAGATAGCTCCGGTACTTCTGATACAGGTTCATGGCTTCTTCATAGGTTTCGGCCAGCATGATTTTGGGACGGGACCGCATCCGGAGAAGCCGATGCTCCTCATTGAGGCCAACCCCCAAAACAGCCTGTGTCTGCTTGACAAATTCCTTGTAAATCAATGGCAGAAACGTGGAATAATACTGTGGTGAATCTTCCACCAAAATCAGAACCCGAACCATGGCCCGCTGGGTGTCCCGATCGATATTCAGACGATCCTCGGCGTTTTTCACAAGGGCCAGCAGCAGATCCGCATTCCCGGACCAGATGAATATTTTATCGATTCCGTGAATTTTTTGATACTCGCCCTGTGGAAATATGGACCGCAGGCTGTGACTGAGCAGGATAATCGGCAGATCCGGATAAAGCGCCTTGATGTTTTTCCCCAGTGTCCGGGCATCCATGTCATCCACATGCGGCATGGTGATAATCATGTCAAAATTCTTCTGCGCCAGAAGTGACAGGGCCTGATGGCCGGAGGAGGTTCGGGTCACCCGGGGGGGGAGGCTGAGATTCAGCCCGCTGTATTCATTGATGATCCGGGATGCCAGGCTGCCATCCTCTTCCATGATGTACGCATCATAAAGGCTCGAAACCAGAAGGATTTCTCTGACCTTGATGGACATGATTTCATGGAACATCTTGAACTGGGAATAAAACTCCAGGGGAATTTCACTGGTTTTCAGGGTCATGGAATATATCGGCTTCGGGTTGTTATAGACTTTCAGAAAATTAATTTCGCAAAGCAGCAGGGAGGG
>DFZE01000168.1:9235-17702 GCA_002382065.1 Desulfobacteraceae bacterium UBA4064 | reverse complement strand
GGTCACTGGTCACATGACCACAGGTCACTCCTGGATTTGATCCGGCACGTCCGTCAGAGCTGTCCGGATACGGCTGTCGTGGTGGTCTCGGCCATCGTGGACCCTGACGAGGCCAGATATGTTCTGGAACTGGGTGTGGATGGCTATATCGTCAAACCCTTTGAAGTCAGTCAGATCATGATCACGGTGATGAATGCACTGAAAAAATGGGAACTGGAGCAGAAACAGAAAACCTATCAGGCCGAGCTGGAAAAAACCGTCAGGGAACGGACAGACAAACTGGAAGATTTGATCGAAGAACTGAAAACCGCCAAGGAGATCAGTGACCGGGCCGCCGATCATCACCGGGATCAGCTCTATTTCATGCAGACCCTGATCGATGCCATTCCCAATCCCATTTTCTTCCGGGATACCCAACACCGGTATTCCGGATGCAACCGTACCTTTGAATCCTGTTTTGGCGTATCGCGCAGCCGATTGATCGGCAAAACGGTTTTTGACGTGTTTCCCGGTGATCAGGCCGCGGCATTTCATGAAATCGACTGTCAGTTGATTCGTCAACCCGGTCACAAAACCTATGAAATCACCGTTTCCCTTGCAGACAAAAGTTTCAAAGACATGATGGTCTGCAAAGCCACTTATTTCAATACCAATGGTGAGGTTTCCGGCATTGTCGGCGTCATGATGGACATCACCTCCCGAAAGGAGGCGGAAATCGCCCTGACAAAGGCCCATCAGGAAATGGCGGCCCTGGTGGCCGGAATCAGCTCGATTCTGATCTGCCTCTCGGATACCCGCACGGTATTGCGATGGAACGAGACTGCCGAACAGGTCCTGGGAGCGCCTGCGCAAACGGCTGTGGGACAGGAGATAACAACCTTGCCCCTTTCCTGGGAAACAGAACTTATTTCTGATGGTCTTGACCGGTGTCAATCCCGGAATCAGCCCGTAACACTTCAGGATGTCCGGTTTACCCGTTCGGATGGCAGACAGGGATTTTTGGGGTAGCAACTGTCTGAATCCATGATCGATATTACCCGAACCAGTGAAGAAACCCAAAAAATCGTCAAAACGATCGACGAAATCGCCTTTCAGACCAATCTTTTGGCGTTGAATGCCGCGGTTGAAGCGGCCCAACTTATCGCGGAAATTGCCGCTGCATCCGGAGAAGAGACGACCGGCGTGGATCAGATCAATTCCTCTGTCAGTGAAATGGACCGGGCGGTTCAGCAGAACGCGGCCAGCTCCTAAGAATCCGCTTCCGCTGCGGAAGAGCTGTATGCCCAGGCGGAAGAAATGAAGCATATTGTCGAATCTTTGGAAATGTTGATTACCGGAAAATCGAAAGTCGTCGATACCCAGGATTGATAAGGTTATGAATCTGAAAACAAAAATATTTATGATCATCAGCGCCGTGTTTATCGCCTATGGCGCCTGTTGTTATCTGATTCAGAAATTCATTGTCTTTCCCAATTTTGAAGTGCTTGAAAATGAACAGGTCGAAAAGGATATGGAGAGAATCCGGCTTGCCCTGCAAAATGAAGTCCGACAAATTGACATGATTTGTCATGACTGGTCTTCATGGGATGATGCGTATGAATTTGTACAAACCGGATCACCTGAATTCATTGAATCCAATCTTGTTGATTTAACATTTGTTACAAACCGGATCAATCTGCTTTACTATTTGAATCACCAATCCCGGGTGATCTGGGGAAACGCCTTTGATCTGAATACCATGACGCCTTTTCACCTGCCCGAGTTTCCGCCTGATATTTTTCCTGAAAATCATCCGCTGACTGTTTTCCCGGAGGCTCAAAGCGAGCCCGGGGATTGGGTTCTCAAAGGCTTTCTGATCACTGGTCACGGGTTGATGGTGGTGTCGTCAAGACCAGTATTGACCAGTACGGAAAAGGGGCCTGTTAAAGGCACGATGATCATGGGCCGCCTGATAACCGAAGAAATGACCCGGTTCCTGAATCAACAGACTCAGGTACAATTTATCATACAACATATTCAGTCCAATCCGGACGGAACCTTGTCCGATAAATTGACTGAAAAACCGAATGTATCCATCCAACGCACCCACAACCGGTCATTGTCGGTCGTTGCCACGTATGCCGATATCATGGGAAAACCCGCTTTTCGGATCATTGCGGAAATCCCCCGTTCAATTATTGAAAAAGGTGCTCAGTCCGTACACACATCCCTGTGGATGATCGTTGCCGCAGGCCTGATCACCCTGATTACGCTTCTGTTGATCATTGAGCAAACCGCTATCAAGCCGTTGATAAAACTCAGTTCACATGCAGAATCGATTCGGCGGAGCAAAGATCTGTCACGAAGAATCGCAATGACGGAAAAAAATGAAATCGGCAACCTGAGTCTGGTGTTTGACAGCATGGTGGGTGAGCTTGAAAAGGCCATGAACCGGGTCGGAAAATCAGAAGAAATGTTTCGACTGATCAGCGAGAATTCTCTGGCCCTCGTAGGCATGGCGCAAGGTGGAAAATTCATTTATGTCAATCCCACAGCCGCAGACACAGCCGGTTACGGCCTGGATGAAATGGTCGGATTGGATCTCTGGCAGTTGGTGTATCCCGAAGATCGGGACATTCTATGGGAGAAAATACAACAGAGATCGGCCAAAGATCCGGCGAACAATCGATATGAATTCAGATATATCACCCGAAAAGGCAATGTCAGATGGCTTGAAATGCTGGTTGTTCCTATTGTTTATGAGGGAGAGAAGACAATTCTGGGGCATGGGATTGACATCACAGAACGCAAAAAAGCCGAGGCGGATAAAATCAGTCTTGAAAAGCGTCTCCGAACCGCGGAAAAAATGGAATCCCTGGGAATGTTGGCCGGAGGCGTGGCGCATGATCTCAATAATGTGCTGGGGGCTCTGGTTGGATATTCGGAGTTGATGCTGATGGAAATACGGGATGGTGATCCTCTAAGAGAGCGGGTCGCAAAAATTATGCAGTCCGGACAGCGGGCAGCAGAAATTATCCAGGATTTGCTGACATTGACCAGAAGAGGGGTGAAGATTTCCGAAATTATCAACCTGAATGGGATGATACGCGATTGTTTCAGTTTGCCCGAATTCGAGAAATTGAATTTTCATTATCCGGATGTGAAAATTCATACGGATCTGGATTGCAATCTGTTGAATATCCGGGGATCGCTTGTCCATTTGAGCAAAACCCTCATGAATCTGGTTTCCAATGCGGCCGAGGCCATATTCGGCCCGGGAGAAATACGGATACGGACGGAAAACCGAACGGTTGAAAAGCCAATCCAGGGATATGACGACATCATGCCGGGCGATTATGTTGTCCTGAGTGTCTGCGATGATGGGAAGGGGATATCCTCTGCGGATATCGGCAAAATTTTTGAACCGTTTTATACCAGAAAAGTCATGGGCAGAAGCGGAACCGGATTGGGCCTTGCGGTTGTCTGGGGAACGGTCAAGGATCACAATGGGTATATCGATGTAAAAAGCCATGAAGGAAGCGGGACTGCTTTTACGCTCTATTTTCCGATTACCCGGGAGGTATCTCCCGAAGAGCCGCAGGAAATGGATACTTCCCGTTTCATGGGCCGGGGGGAGTCAATCCTGGTTGTGGATGATGTGCCGGAGCAACGGGAACTTGCCGAAAATATGCTCACAAAGATCGGGTATCACGTTCACGCCGTTCATAGCGGTGAAAAAGCGGTGGTTTATCTCAAAACACAAAAGCCGGATATTCTTTTATTGGACATGATCATGGCGCCGGGCATGGACGGGCTGGAAACCTATAAAAAGATCCTTGAAATCAACCCTCATCAAAAGGCGGTCATTGTCAGCGGGTTTTCCGAGACGGACCGGGTCCAATGCGCACTGGATTTGGGAATCGGCAGTTATGTCAGTAAACCCTATGTGTTGGAAAAGATCGGCATGGCAATCAGAAATGAGTTGGATAAAGGGTGCTCTTTTGCAAAACGTTGACCATTGATCGGCAATGTCTCGACAAGTTCGGATAACCCTTTTATTCCACAAAACATTATCCGGACTTGTTGATAAATTACAGTTTTGATTCCTGTGAATCCCAAATGGAGATATTGAATGTTCATATCCCCCAAGCCGGTTACAATCATTAAAAATCCATATGCGAAACGCCTGCGGGTATTCCTGATTCTCCTGATTCTGCCAACACTTTTGACCGCCTGCGCCGATCCTCCCCCGAAACCCGCGCCTGATCCGGTCCGTATCCATTTGAAATGGCGGCATCAGGCCCAGTTTGCCGGATTTTATCTGGCCCGGGAACACGGCCTGTATGATGCGGAAAATCTGGATGTATCGTTTATCGAAGGCGGACCCGGAACAGACAAGGTCGGCGCGCTGATGTCGGGTCAGGTCGATTTCGCCGTGCTGGCGCCAGAGGACATTCTGCTGAATGCCCATGCCAAAAATCACCCGGTGGCCATTGCCGCCATCTATCGCCGCAGTGCCCTGATGTTTGTTTCCCTGGCGGATTCCGGCATCACGCGGCCCGGGGATTTTCCCGGAAAAACCATTGCCATCGGCGAAGCCGAAGACGCCGCGCGGGAATTTGGTGTTCAGTTTTTGGCCATGATGAAAAAACTGGATATCGATACGGACCAGGTGCGAATCGCCCCTTATGATGCATCCTATGCCAGCCTGCTGAACCGGGAGGTTCAGGTATCTCCCGCATATCTTACCGGCGGGGTCATCCGGCTCCGGCAGCAGGGGCATCGCCTGAACCTCATCTGGCCGGGTGATTATGACATTCACGGTTATTCGGATGTCCTGGCGGTCAGAGCCGATGATATCCATCGGCATCCGGATATCATTCTCCGGTTTTTGCGCGCCAGTTTACAGGGCTGGCGCCGGGTCCTCAGTCATCCCGGAGACGCCCTTCAGTCAACCCTGAAATACGCTGCCGCTTCGGATATCGAAACCCAGAAGGCCATGCTGCGGGCCCAGGTTCCCCTGGTGCATACCGGAGAGGATCAAATCGGCTGGATGAACCGGAATATGTGGGAAACCACCATTGGTCATATGCGGGATTCCGGACTCCTGACATTGGAAATTGACAGTCTGGACCGGATATTCACCATGACCTTTCTCCAACAGGTGTATGGAGACCGAAAGCGATGAAACTGACCCATCGATTGACCATTTTATATGTGATCCTCTCGGTTGCGCCCATGCTTCTGGCAGGCTATCTTGCCTATACAACCGGTCAAAAAATCCTGATCGCCGAAATTCATGAACACCTGCAGGGCGCCACGCATCATAAAATCGCCGCGGTCAATTTCCGGATAGCCGATTCCTGCCGGATACTGGAGTCCCTTGCCAACAATCCCCTGCTGATACAACATCTTCCCACCATCCAGACTGGTCAGACGGTATATCCCTGGCCGGAGTCGTATCGGACCATTCTGACCCATCACCTGATTCCTTTTCTTTCCGGAGGACATTTTGACGAGTTGTTTATCATGGATCCGGTCACGGCTCGTATCATGATTTCAACAAATCCCCGTCAGGAGGGTAAATTACGACAGTTTCAGCCTTATTTCACAGAGGGAAAACACCGTACCCATGTTCAGAATGCCTATTTTTCCATGTCCCTGGAATCCGCCACCATGGTCATCGGCACACCGGTGATGGACGATTCGGGCCAACTGCTGGCCGTCATGGCCGGTCGTCTGAACATGAAAATGTTGACCGATATCATGCGACAGGACAGCCCGAATGGCCGGGTCGAGGATTCCTTCCTGGTCAACCGTTTCAATTTTTTTGTCACAGAACCCTGGTTCGGCAAGGATATGGCCCTTCACCAGACCCTGTACAATGATGTGATCAACTCGGGTCTTGCCGGTCGGAATGGCGTCAGCCAGTATGTCAATTACCGCAACCAACCGGTCATCGGAATGGTTCAATGGATTCCGGAACGGGAAATGTGTATGGTGACGGAAATTTCCCACAGCGAGGCCATGACGCCCATCCACCGTTTCGGACAATTCATTTTTCAGTTCGGACTGGCGATGGCAATCATATCCGCAGTTCTGGTCTGGCTGATTGCCCGCAGCCTGATCTTTCCCATCAAACAACTGGTAGCGGCAACGGCGCGGATCGGGTCCGGAGAGCTCGATATCCGGATCGGGATTCGATCCCGCGACGAGATTGGTGAACTGGCCGGGGCATTCAACCGGATGACCCATCAAATACAGGAAACCCTGGTTCATCGTGACAGGCTGCAGGAAGAGATATCCAAAAGACAGGAAACTGAAAACAGTCTCCGCAGCAGCGAGGAACGCCACAGGGACCTTCTGGCGGGTACAACGGATCTGGTTCTGCTGAAAGACAACCTGCTGAGATACCGGCTGGTCAATCCGGCGGTTGGTGAGTTTTTCAGGCATCCGGCTGAGTTTCTCATCGGCAAAACCGATGCGGAGTTGATGTCTGTCGATGTGGCAGAACAATGCCGGAAATCGGATGAACAGGCCATCCGGGAACACCATCTGGTCATCGGCCAGGAAGTCATCGGCGACCAAATATTTGAAACCCGCAAATTTCCGGTCCGGATGCCCGATGGCACAATGGGTGTGGGCACATTCATCCGGGATGTCACCCAAAATGTTCACCATGCGGACCGAATTGTTCAGCTCAATCTGGTTTTGCGGGCGCTGCGGGATCTGGGCAAGGTGTTTCTGCTCAGCAAAACCGAAGAAACCCTGATCCATGACACCTGTGACCAGTTGATCTCCCACCGAAGATACCAGGGCGCCTCCATCATTCTGCTGTCGGAAACCGGAATCCCGCGGTTATGGGCCGCATCCGGTGTGGGAGAGGCCTTTGAACCCCTGGCGGAATGGCTGAAACAGGGACATCTGCCTCCCTGCTGCGAACTGGTTTTTACCAAACGGGAAGCGCGGCTGATCCCGGACAAATCCGTCACATGCAGCTTTTGTCCCATCGCGACGGACTGTCTGTCCCGTCAGACCTACTGCCTGCCCCTGATTTACAATGACCGAATTCATGGCAGCCTCTCCATCACCGTCGGTCTTGACAGCGATATCGATGACGAGGAAAAGTTCCTGCTGGAAATGGCGGCCGGAGATCTGGCCTATGCGGTCCATAACCTTCGGCTGGAACAGGAGGCGCGACTGGCCGAAGGCGCCCGCCAGAAAACCCTGGCCCAAATGCAGCAGGTTCAAAAAATGGAGGCACTGGGAACCCTCGCAGGCGGCATTGCCCATGATTTCAATAATATACTGGGAATTATCGTCGGCTATGCCGAGCTGGCCGGTTGGCAACTGAACGGGGAAAGCCCCTTACGCAATCATCTCAATGAGATTCTGACCGCATGCCAACGGGCCCGGGACCTGATTGCCCAGATACTCACCTTCAGCCGGAAAAGCGGGGCGTCCAGGCACCCGGTTCAGGTCCATCTGATCATCCGGGAAGTTTTGCGCATGCTGAGAGCTTCCCTGCCTTCGACCATCGATATCCGGTCCAGAATTGATTCCAAGGCCGTGGTGAATGCCGATCCCGCACAGATTCACCAGATTCTGATGAACCTGTGCACCAATGCATCCCATGCCATGCAGGATCATGGGGGCGAGTTGCTGGTGGAATTGACGGAAAACCGGTTGACACCGGATGACCTGCCCCAGCATGTGGGACTGAAATCCGGGCTTCACATCTGTCTGGTCATCCAGGATACCGGTCATGGCATCGATCCGGACATCATCGACCGGATTTTCGACCCGTTTTTCACCACCAAGGAACAGGGCGTGGGGACTGGTCTGGGGCTTTCCGTGGTTCACGGCATTGTGACCAGCCTGGGGGGAGAAATCCGGGTATCCAGCAACCCGGATACGGGCGCCCGGTTTCAGATGCTGATACCCGCCAGTCAGCCCGCGGTTGAAGCCAAAACCGTATCCGATGACCCCCTGCCCATGGGAAACGAAACCATTCTGCTGGTAGATGATGAAACGCTTCTGATCCGAAGCCTGGGTCAGATTCTGACCTGGCTGGGATACCAGGTCAGCAGCCACACCGACAGCCATGAGGCCTTGGCTACATTTATGTCCCGAATGAAGACATCGCCTTTTGATTTGGTCATCACGGATATGACCATGCCCAAAATGGACGGGCTGGAACTGATCCGGCGGATCAGGTCACTGAAACCCGAAATGCCGGTGCTGTTGTGTACCGGAAACAGCGAAAAACTGACCCCGGATGTGCTGCGCCGGATCAATATCCAGGGCCTGGTCATGAAGCCGGTCACCATGAATGATCTGGCCCACCAGATCCGTAACGCCCTGAAGCCCGGACAAACCGTGTGACTGTAGAGACGAGGCATGCCTTGTCTCTACTACATAGTGCCTGAACGGAAACCCTTTCTCTGTATCTTAAATTTCGAAATTCGAAGCGCGAAATCCGAAACAA
>DFZE01000168.1:0-9226 GCA_002382065.1 Desulfobacteraceae bacterium UBA4064 | reverse complement strand
ACAGGAGTTTTCGTTCAAACACTACATATTCCGGTTCTCCATGTGTGGATCAAATCAGAATACCTGAGCAGTTACATGTTGTTTTGGTCATCCATATTGGAAATCAGGCAAAATCGTGTTATGGAAAAGGAATTACCGAATGCCTGAATATAAACCGGAAAAATTCATCGGTCAATTTCCAGGGAGGAACGGATGGCCAACATTCTGATTGTCGATGACGACGAGATGGTCCAGCGGTTGCTGGTTCGCAGCGTTTCCCTGCACGGGCACGAATGCACCGTGTGCGGCAGCAGTAAAACCGCACGAAAATGCCTTGCGGCCCAGTCATTCGATCTGGTGCTGTGCGATGTCAACATGCCCGGAGAGTCCGGAATCGATCTGGCCCGGTTTATCGCCGGGCAATATACGGACATGGCCGTCATCATGGTTACCGGGGTGGATGATCCGGCCCTGGCCGCTGCCGCCATCGAAGCCGGTACGTACGGATATATCACCAAGCCCTTCAATCCCAACGAGCTGATCATCAACATTCAGAATGCCCTGAGACGCCGACAACTGGAAATCGATCGTCGGATGTATCGTGTGACGCTCGAGGAAAAAGTTGCGGAACGAACGGCCAAACTGCAAAAAACTCTGGAAGGCGTCGTGCACGCCATGAGCCTGACCGTTGAAAAACGGGACCCCTATACCGCGGGCCATCAGCACCGGGTCGCCTCTCTGGCCGCGGCCATTGGCCAGGAAATGCACCTGCCGTCAGACCAGATCGAAGGCATCCGTATGGCCGGCATGATTCACGACCTGGGAAAAATTGCCATACCCGCAGAGATATTGAGCAAGCCAGGCCGACTGACGTCCATCGAATTCGCCCTCATTCAGATTCACCCCCGGGTCGGCTACGACATTGTGGCCGACATCGACTTTCCCTGGCCCATTGCCCGGATGATTCTGGAACACCACGAACGTCTCGACGGGTCCGGTTATCCGCAGGGGCTTTCCCGGGAAGGGATTCTCCCGGAATCTGCCATCCTGGCGGTTGCCGACGTGGTTGAGGCCATGTCCACCCACCGCCCCTACCGTCCGGCCCTCGGGGTGGAAACAGCCCTGGCGGAAATCACCGATCGCAGGGCTGTCCTCTATGATCCCGATGTGGTGGATGCCTGTTTGGGGCTATTCCGGGAAAAAGGTTTTTCTCTGGAATCGTCCTGGATTGTAGGCTGAATCGGGAGTCGATTTCGAAATTATCAAAAACCCATCGGAGTACCCCATGACAGAGGCACTTGAAAAAAATGAAATATACACCCGGGAAGAATATCTGAAAATGGAAGAACGGAACGAATTCAGAAGTGAATATTACGCCGGTGAAATTTTTGCGATGGCAGGTGGAACGTCTGACCACAGCACAATTTGCTTCAACATGATCGGGGAGCTGAGAGACCCTTTGCGAAGAAAACGATGCAGGGGATTTGAAAGCAATATGAAGCTGGAAATCTCTCAGGCAGACGCCATTGTGTATCCGGATGTGATGGTAATCTGTGACAAAATTGAACGGACTGAGCACAGAAGCGATGTTATCAAAAACCCGCTTCTGATCGTCGAAGTCCTGTCCCCCTCGACCGAATCCTTTGACCGGGGCAAAAAATTTGAATATTACCGGACCCTGCAATCCCTTCAGGAGTATGTGATGATCTCCCAGGACGCGCCCCTGGTGGAGACATATCACCGACAGGACGGCCGGAGCTGGCTGTTTTCCGTTTCATCCGGACTGGAAGAAACAGTGGTGCTGCAATCACTTGAATGTGAAATCCGATTGACCGATATTTATCAACACGTGGAATTTCCGCAACCCCCCAAGACAGGCGGACCTTCTGACCCGGGAGAAACGGATTGAATCGGCAAAGAAACAGAACAGACCCGACAACCTGACCTGTCACACTCAAAACCCTTCAGAACCGTCGTCAATGCGATTCTGGCCCTGATGATCGTGCGGGAGGGCGATCGGGACACGCTGGCCCTGCTCAACGAGGGGTTGGCCCTGGTGATGGCCGATGGCGCCTACCGTCATTTGCACGCCAAGTGGTTTGCCGCACTGGAACTGCCCTCCAATCGGCGCATCGTGGTCGGCGGGGGACCACAACTATCCGCCCTATGATTATCTGGATGAAAATGGAAAACCGGCCGGCTACAATGTGGAGCTGACACGGGCCATTGCACGCGTGATGGATATGGATATCGAGATTCGACTGGGCTCATGGTCCAACATTGTGGCAGACCTGGAGCAGGGAGAAATCGATGTCGTTCAGGGGATGTTCTACTCGCCGGGCCGGGATTTGAAATTTGATTTTACCCCGCCCCATACCTCAAACCAGTATGGGGGCGTGGTACGTCGGGACACGGGTCACCCCCCTGCAACACGGGAAGAACTGGCCGGCCGGCGATGGGGTGCTTGATTTTCTGGCACAGGACGGGCTTGACAGTCAGGAGGATGTCCTTCAAATGGTAAACGCGGGACAGGCGGATTGTGCGCTGGCGGCCCGTATCGTCGCCCTGAACCTGATTGAACGGCACAGAACAACGGGTTCATCAATGTGTCCTGACCGCGGCCACACCGGGCGAAGCCGAAAGACTGGCAGAGGCCCATGCAGGCCGGATCGATCTCTTGATCACCGATGTGATCATGCCCGCCATGAACGGACGAGACTTGTCCGGCCGGCTTCACGCAAGATATCCGGAAATCAAAACCCTTTTCATGTCCGGATACACGGCCAATGTCATTGCCCATCACGGGGTCCTGGATGACGGCGTTCACTTTATGCAAAAGCCCTTTTCCAGAAGTGAGCTGGCGGCAAAGGTGAATCACTCCAAATGAGCCATGAGCGTTTACCGTGAAAATGCGGTTAAAAATAACCATACCATCAAGCTCCGTAGGAGCGTCCTGTTTGTAGAATGACGCATAAAATTTCCCTCAAGCCCCGTAGGGGCGACCTATGAATTCCGGTGACAGGCCGCTCCGATGGAGCTTGATGGGAATAATTGCATCAAGCTCTACAAACAGCTCGCCCCTATGGGGCTTTTACAGAAGATATCATGTTCATTTCTTGCAGCCCAATCAGTATAATCACGATTATACTAATGTCGATTTACCCGAGTCTCGGGTTTCGATACTCATCGGGTCCAGAAAATTTGTGGAGGGCTGGTCCAGTTGGCGGGTTTCGGCAATGGGGCTTTTGAATATGGGCAAGGGTGAAGGGCCACAGGTCATTCAGTTGTTTGGCCGGGGCATTCGTCTGAAAGGCAGGGACTGGTCGTTAAAACGCAGCGGTTCCCAGCATGGGCAACACCATCCGGATGGGCTGAACCACCTGGAGCGGCTGTTCATCTTTGGCTGGAATGCCAATTATATCCAGGCCTTTCGAAACATGCTGGAGCAGGAGGACATGAACCGGGAAATTACCATTCCGGTTCAGATTCAGTGCGGCCTGTGGAAACAACTGCCGGTTCCCAAACCGGAAACCGGGTATGACATCAAATCCAAAACCTGGACGTTCGAGAATCGGACATATTCGCCTGTTTTTGTGGATCTCAGCCCACGGGTGACCATTGTATCCGGTGATCGGATTCCTGTTGGCGGCGGTAGCCGGGTGGTGTCCATAAATTTCAGACAAATGGCCGGAGCTTTGGATAAAGACGCCCTATATGCGGACATCACGGCATACAAAGCCTTCAAGGGCTATGAAAATGTTTACATTTCAAAGGATTGCCTGATTCCGGCGTTGGAAACATCCCGGCTGGATGTGGCGGGATCGGACAAGGCAAACCTGGCCGTTCTTCAGCAGGGTGCATCCATGATCCTGAAAATGGCTCTGGACCGGTTTGTTGCCATGAAGGAGCGGGAAGAAGAAAGCAGGCATCCTGTTCCGACTGCACTGGTGACAGCGAAGGAAAGCATGATTGAGTATTATACCGCCAGAGTATCGTCTGCGGATCTGATTCCAAAAATTGAAAAGCTGATCAAATCCAAATCATTTTTCAAGAATACCGATTGCCGGGAGCCGTCGCCGAGACTTCATATGGATCGCCATCTGTACAGCCCGTTGCTGTTGAATCCGGCGGATGTGGACATGGAGGGAGTGACGTTCAGTCCGCCCGGACTGAACCAATCAGAAGCCATGTTCCTGAAACACGTTCATGAATTCTGGAAAAAGAAACACCTGGAACCGGCATTTCGGAAAATTGACATTTATGTGCTGCGCAACCTGCCCGGTACCGGTGTCGGGTTTTACCGGCATAGCGGATTTTTTCCGGATTTCATTCTCTGGATCAAAGACAGATCTGCCAAAACCACTCAGGTGATGTTCATCGATCCGCATGGCATGCATCATGGGGGATTGAGCGGCAACGAAGACAAGATTCAGGCGATGAAAGAACTGAAGCGACTGAATGAAAAAAAGGCGTTTCAGAAAAAGCGGATTCGTCTGAACGGCTTCATTTTGACCCAAACATCTCTGGCAAACATGCCCGGTGCTGAACAAATGGACTGGGACAGGCTTGAAAAAGAATATCATGTTCTGTTTCAGGATGATCCCGGAAAATATCTGGAAGCTGTTTTTGAAATGTGATGGACACCGTATTATTATCAATTGGTAATGGGTTCTGTTCAGGCAGCATATATTTCATTTCCAATGCACGATATTGTTTCATATATTGCAATTGCAGTGCAATATATTGAGAATGTGGCCGGTGGATAAAACAAAGTTGACACGGCGATGATCAATACGGTCCGCTTCAGGTTTTCCCGGAATATGGGGCATTTCTATGAGAATATCGTTCATCACCGACCATGAGGAGGGTCTTGTAGAAACGGACACCGGCAATATCCGAATCATTCCCCTGTGGAAGTGGCTACTGGGGTGAACGTGTATCGAATGGAGACCGGTAAATGAATATTGCTTTCCGCTCATGCCAAACATGAAAATGATCTTTTCCAAAAAAGCCCTGTAGGGGCGACCTGTCAATTCCGGTTACAGGCCGCCCCTACGGGGCTTGATGGAAATTTTATGCTTCATTCTACAAACAGGCCGCTCCTACGGAGCTTGATGGTTCACCCCCATATATGAAAATGAGGGTGAATATACTTCTTTCCGTGTATTCCGTGTGTTCTGTGGTTAAGGAAATGGCCGGAACGATGCAAAAAAGAAACAGGCTCTTAGAAACCCGTAAATAAAAAATCAAGGGCTGAGATGATTTCAGTACGGTGCAATTTGAGAGAGCACACCTTCTCTCCCAACGAGCGAAAAGAAATACCTGCCAATTCTGCTGTTGACATGAATACAATGGTGTTGGAGATGTTGAATTGCGGGTTGATATGCGCGATGGGTTTACCCATTGCAGATGAGGTGATCAATGGGACTACCACGCGAGTTGAAAGCCCATTCAGCAGATCAGCCTGAATATCAAGGAGATAAGGAATTGTCTGATTTGTCTCAGGGTTTGTGTTTCTATAGACATCAAATTGTGCCATTAGAAAGTTCTTAAACCATCGCTGAAAACACCGTTAATTTCAATTTTACGGTTGTATGTCATAATGGCATCCTGATTGGTCTCCTGCCATTTACGGCGTTTTTCATCAAGCAGAATCTCAACCAGGCGATGTTCCAATGTTTTGGAAAGATTAATGTGGCAGTCTTTTACCTGTCGGAGTAGATCGCTGTTGATACTCAGATTGGTTGATTTTTTTGGAGCGCTTAGATCATAAAGATTCTCATGCATATGTGCCTCCTCATGCGCATATATAATGCGCTTACAATAGCTCTTTTATGCATATCGTGCAAGCATTATCAGCTTGATAATCATTATCCTGCGTGCTCAGGTTGAAGTGGAAAAGGTACAGAGGCAACGAGGAGCGATGGAAGAGGCGCATGTTTATTGTAACTAAACATGAATTATTCTGAAACATGTTCTGGATCAACAACTGGTGACGATTCAGATTGGTGTAATCGCGTGTGACCGTCATTCCGGATTTGACTCAAGAGCGAGATGAACATGAAAAAGAAACTGTTCTGGGCCGCCATCATTGTTGAACTGATTTTTTCATTGTCTTTGCAGGCTGATGAAACACTTCTGATTTATACCAACAACTATGAGCCCTACTATGGAAAAGACCTCGATGATTTCGGACCGGTCATCGAGATCACCCGGCAGGCATTCAAAGCGGTTGGCTATGACACAGAAGTTCATTTTCGCCCATGGGCAAGAGTCATCCAGGAAGGCCAAAACGGTGACTGTGATGTCATTGCGGGGGTGTGGTTCAATACAGGCCGGGAAGACTGGATGGCCCTTTCCGATGGGATGCTGATGAATGAAATCGGATTTTACAAGAGAAAAGATGATGATCTGGTGTTTATGGACTATAACGACCTGGGGGTCAAAAATATCGTGATCGGAACGGTCCGGGGGTATATCAGCCCGGATGGATTCAATCAGGCCGGGTTGATGACCGAGGAAGTGACAGAAGACATTCTGAACCTGAAAAAGCTGGTCAATCACCGCATCCGGTTGGCGCTGGTGGACAAACAGCTTGGCGCATATCTTTTTAAAAAACATTTGCCAAAAAATGACATCGAATGGTTAACCACCCTGCAAAAAATTCCCCTTCGCAATGGCATTATCAAAACGGCCAAAGGTAATTGGAAAAAAAGACGTGATGATTTCAATACCGGCCTGACCATGCTCAAAAACCAGGGGGTTGTAAAACAGATTTTGGAAAAACATGGCCTGATGAATTCTGACTACTGAATCCTGTTTTTGTATTTTCCCGGTCACCCTATCACGTCAACCTGTCATGAAAGCGGGACAAAACCATGTCATCCCCGGTAAACTCTGTTGCAACACGGGTCATTATCGCGCTTGTCACCATCACGACCCTGCTGTTGGGGATCTTCGGAGCATGCTATTATACCTATGACAGAAATCGACAGTTTTCCATGCTTCATGCCGAGCTTGCCAAAAACGCGGATCAACTTGCAGCAGGGCTTGTTTCCCCGGTATGGGATTATGATGACACCCAGATTGACCGAATCATCGAAAGCCTGTTCATCAATCCCAATATTTATGGCGTGATGGCGGATGTCACCGGAAAACCTCATATCCGTCAACGGGATGATCGATGGCGGGTATCAGCCGGAAACACGGCGATAGCTCCAGACGGACTGCTTGTTGAAGAACGGGAACTGATTCACGACAACACATCCATTGGTCATATCACGGTTTTTGCCAGCCCCAGATTTACCCGGGAATCGCTCGAACAGACCCTTTTCCTGATTACAACCATTATTCTTCTGGCCGATCTGATTCTGATTTTGAGTCTCTATATGATTATTTGGGTTATCATATTGAAACCATTGAAACATATTGAGCGCTATGCCATGACATGCAGCGCCGGTCGAACCGGTTGCGGCATGACAATCAAAAAATCGGGTTTTTATGGAGAAATCGAAAGCCTGTGTGATTCCATCCAGAAAATGGTCAGTCTGCTGGATTCACGGTATGATGAAATTGAGTCGTCTGCCCGGACATTACAAAAAAGCCAGGAATTTCTGCACAATGTTGTGGAAAATATTCCGGCCATGATTTTCGTGAAAGATGCGACCGATCTGCGGTTTGTGATGCTCAACAGGGCCGGCGAAGAACTGCTGGGATATTCCCGGTCCGAGTTGTTGGGAAAAAATGATCATGATTTTTTTCCCGCGCATGAAGCGGAATTTTTTAGAGAAAAAGACCGGGAGGTTATTGAAGGTCAAAGGCTTCTTGAAATACTGGAGGAATCCGTTCAAACCCGGCATCGTGGTGAACGGATACTGCATACCAAAAAAATTCCGGTTTTTGACAGACAAGGCAAGCCGCAGTATTTGCTTGGCATATCAATGGATATCACAGACCGCAAACTGGCTGAGGCCGAACGGGAGCGACTGATGATGGCCATTCAGCAGGCTGGTGAAATCATTACGATCAGTGATCCGGATGGAACCATCCAGTATGTCAATCCGGCGTTTGAAAAATTGACTGGTTACTCACGACAGGAGGTTGTGGGTCAAAATCCGAGATTTCTGAAAAGCGGACAGCAAGACCCGGCTTTTTATAATGATTTATGGAAAACCATTACAGGTGGCAGAACCTGGAAGGGACGTATCGTCAACAGACACAAAAATGGAACACTTTATACCGTCGAAACCAGCATTTCACCCGTATTGGATGCATCCGGTCGGATTGTCAACTTTGTGGCGGTACAACATGATATCACCGAACATCTTCGACTGACAGCCCAGTATCAACAGGCCCAGAAAATGGAATCCATTGGCAGACTGGCCGGCGGTGTGGCCCACGATTTCAACAACATGCTCAATGTCATTTTGGGTTATACGGAACTGACCCTGACGCAACTGCAACCGGATGATGCCATCCATCACAATCTCCAGGAAGTGCTTTCGGCTGCCAGACGCTCGGCGGATATCACCCGCCAGTTGCTGGCCTTTGCCCGAAAGCAGACCGTGGCCCCCCAGGTCCTGGACCTGAACGAGACCGTGGAAGGCATGCTCAAGATGCTGCGCCGGTTGATCGGCGAGGATATCGACCTGTCCTGGAAACCCGGGTCCCGGTTGGGACATGTCAACATGGACCCGTCCCAGATCGACCAGATTCTGGCCAACCTGTGTGTCAATGCCCGGGATGCCATATCCGGGGTGGGTCGGTTGACCATCGAAACGGCAAATGTACGCTTTGATCCGGCATACTGTGCGGATCATGCCGGATTTGTCCCGGGCGAATATGTGATGCTGGCAGTCAGTGATGATGGCTGTGGTATGGACAAGGAGACATTGAAGAATCTGTTCGAACCGTTTTTCACGACCAAGGACGTGGGACAGGGCACTGGTCTGGGGCTGGCCACGGTGTATGGCATCGTCAAACAGAATAACGGGTTCATCAATGTGTACAGCGAACCGGAACAGGGTACAACATTCCGGATTTATCTCCAACGACATACAGAAAATGGGGATCAACTGCAGAACGCGCCCGATGAAAAAACCCCGTCCGACCACGGCGAAACTATTCTGGTGGTGGAAGACGAGGCATCCGTACTCAAACTGGCCCGCATCATTCTGGAAGGACTTGGATACACGGTTTTGACCGCAGCCACACCGGGCGAAGCCGAAAGACTGGCAGAGGCCCATGC
>DFZE01000086.1 GCA_002382065.1 Desulfobacteraceae bacterium UBA4064 | reverse complement strand
CAAAATCATTATCTGAAAAGCTGTATCGACTGGATGAAAAAGAAAATTCTGTTATAGAAAACGTATGTAATTGTTTTTGATTTTGGGAATCCATTCGGTGATACAAAAATACATGGGGGCTGGAATTCTCACCATCCATCGGTGTGAGCGGGAGTGGCGGGGGTAAATCGGCGCCATCCGGTGCATTGTCGATGGCGTTGAGTTCTGAAATCCGTCGAATGACATGGGCGGTTGCTTTTTTGATGATGGTCTGTCGCATGGACTGTGGGGCGTCAAAACTGTTTTTGGCCGGACACGCTGTTTCGCCGGCGCCGGAATGAGAAACAGGTATTTCGGCAGCACGAATCATCTGAATGCTGAAGACTTTTAAAACATTATGAATCTGATAGGCGGATATCTGCATGAATGCCCCTGTTTTTTCAATCCATCGCGTTCAAGATATTGATTTTGGGAAGGCAGGAGGGAGATTTCCGGTGTCTATATCCCGGATAAATTTTTCATGGCTGTCAAATGCAATCTCGGGCAGAGCGGTCAATTGGAAAAACGCGGTTTCAGACGCATCATCACCGGGGGATGGTGCGCCCGAGTACCGGGTGACCAGATAACCGACCAGCAATACGGCGCCATATTGGCGGCTGGGATTTGTTCGAACGCCAATCAGTCGATCAATGACGCCGGTTATGCCGGTTTCTTCCCGAAGTTCACGCAGGGCAGCCTCCTCCGGATGTTCGCCCATTTCTATAAATCCCCCGGGCAGACACCAGAAACCGCTTTTGGGCGCCACATTTCTTTTGACCAGCAGGACATCCCGTCGATCATTCAAAACGACCAGACATGACGCCGGCGTGGGATTTTCATAAATGGTCTGGTTGCAGGCGGCGCAGATCAGACGGTTTCTACCCCCAATCCACTTTTGGACCAGCAGCATCCCGCAATAGGGACAGTGACGTTTTTCTTTCATTATGAATAGGTATAAATTTCGGTTTCAGTCGGAATTCCGGTCAATAAATCAATCTGGCTTTGAATTTCCATTCGATTTGGATTGCTGACCCAGTTTTTCCAGTCGTCAATGTTCTGCCATGTGCTGATAACCAGATAACTGCCTGGCTCATCATATTTTTTCAAGGTTTCACCGGAAATGTAACCGGACTGATTTACTGCCAGATTTCGAAGTTGTTTGAGCAAAGGTCCCAGAACGGAAATTTTTTCCGGGGGTACGGTTCGCCGGATCATGATCTTGACTGACATACGCGGACCCTCCTTATTGTTTGCAGACTGTCTCAGGGGTTCTTGGTGATTGGGAGATGTCGCAAAAGCAAACACGGTTTTGACCTGCCTTACGCACAACACAGACAAAAATGCTAAGCCGGTGGATTCCAAAACCATTTTATTAAAGACCCGTGGTTACTATAGGGAATCCCAAGTTGACATGTCAAGCAAAAATGCCTGAAAAGTCAGATGGGTATCAATAACCGGATGTGGACGGATGGTAACATGTCCGGGGTGATCATTATTAATATTGCCACTGCCAATCCATATTTTGGCAGTGCTCCGGCCGGCGTTGAACGCGGGGAAACCACAACCGGCATTGATTTTTCCCCGGCCAATCTGCGCATTCTTGTCTTGCCGGAGGATTCATCAGCCCGGATTAAAATGAGAGAGGCTTCATTCCATTCAATTCCGCTTTGATGTGATTACTGAACACGTTGCAAGCAGAGATCATATTTTTCTTGACTTGTCTTTGGGCCTTTTGTAAATGAATGAATATTCATTCATATTGAGACCGGATGATTCAAGGAGGGCGCTATCAGTACAAGAGACAAAACCAATGATAAATATCATCGAATCCTTGAAGCGGCTGTCAAGGTTTTTGCCGAGCGGGGTTTTTATCAGTCCGCCATATCCCAGATTGCCCGGGAAGCCGGTGTTGCCGATGGAACGATTTATCTGTATTTCAAAAACAAGGATGATATTCTGGTTCAGTTTTTAACAGACAAGGCCAGGCAGGTATTTGGCCAATTCCGGGAAGAGGTTGCCCGCTCAGGCAATGCCGTAGAGAAGCTGAGAAATCTGATTCGGCATCATCTGACTGAATTTCAGCGGGATAAAAATATGGCCATTGTATATCAGGCTGAAACCCATCAGAACACCCGGGCTGTTGAAAACCAGATTCGGGAAATGTCCAAGATGTACCTGGATATTGTTTCGGAAATCGTCGAACAGGGCCAAGCCGACGGAACGATTCGCAAGGATCTGTATATGAGTCTGGTTAAACGCTTCATAGTGGGTGCAGTTGACGAGACCATCAATACCTGGCTGCATTCCGAAGGAAAATACGATCTGGTTTCCATGACCGATCCATTGATTGATCTGTTTATTCGGGGGATTGGAAATAATTATTCCGGAACAGCGCCAGATTCTGTTCCCAAACGGTTTTGACATCACATGTTAAGGAGATTGGCATTATGGCCCAGATGATTGCAGATCGCCGGGATATCGATTTCGTGCTGCATGAACAGTTACAGATTGAAACACTGAGCAAACATGAACGGTTTGCCGATTTTAACAAAAAAACCATTGATATGGTGGTTACCGAGGCCAGAAATCTGGCGGTCAAGGAAATTCTGCCGACCCAGAAAATTGGTGATGAAGAAGGATGCAGATTTGATGCCGGTGTTGTGACGACTCCGGAAAGTTTTCACCGGATTTATGATCTGGTGAAAGAAGGTGAGTGGGTTGCCATGCCGGAAGATCCGGAATGGGGTGGTCAGGGAATGCCCCAAACATTGGCTTTGGCAGCAGGGGATTATCTGGTGGGCGCCAATTTTTCCTTCATGATGTATCCAGGCCTGACCCATGGCGCGGGGAAGCTGGTGGAGGAATTCGGCACCGAAAAACAAAAACAGCTTTTTCTGAAAAAAATGTACACCGGCGAATGGGCCGGAACTATGCTGTTGACGGAACCGCAGGCCGGTTCGGATGTGGGTGCGCTGACATCTACCGCAGTCAAAAATGATGATGGCACGTACTCGATTACCGGAAACAAGATTTTTATTTCCGGTGGTGAGCATGATCTGGCTGGAAATATCATCCATCCGGTTCTGGCCCGTATCGAGGGCGCGCCTCAGGGAACCCGGGGGATTTCACTGTTTCTGGTGCCCAAGATATGGGTCAATGATGATGGCAGTCTGGGTGAATTCAATGATGTGGTCTGTACCGGCATTGAAGAGAAGATGGGAATCCACGGAAATGCCACCTGCTCACTGACACTGGGCGGAAAAGGGAAGTGTCGGGGGACCCTTCTGGGCAAAGAAAACAAAGGCATGCGCGCCATGTTCCTGATGATGAACGAGGCCAGACTGCTGGTTGGACTTCAGGGATTTACCTGTGCTTCCAATGCCTATGTCAATGCCGTCAATTATGCCCGGGAAAGAAAACAGGGCAAAAATCTCCTTCAGGCCATGAATGAAAATGCCGAGGCGGTTGCCATCATTCAGCATCCGGACGTCCGGCGACAGTTGATTCATATGAAAGCGCTTGTGGAAGGCATGAGAAGCCTGCTGTATTATATGGGGATGTGTTCGGACCAGGTCAATATTGCAAAAGATGAGGCTGAAAAAGACAAATATCAGGGATTGATCGAAATTTTGACACCGGTAGCCAAGGGATATGTGACAGACCGGGCATTTGAGGTTTGCAGTCAGGGCGTTCAGGTTTATGGCGGTTATGGCTATATCCGGGAATATCCCATGGAGCAGTTGATGCGGGACTGCCGAATCACCATGATTTATGAAGGCACAAATGGCATTCAGGCCATGGATCTTCTGGGACGGAAACTGGGGATGAAAAAAGGCAAACCGATCATGGATCTGCTGGGTGAAATTCAAAAGACCATTGCGGCAGCCAAAGTCATACCGGCTCTTCAGGATTATGCTGTCCAGGTTGAAAAAGCGGTTAACAAGCTGGGTGAAGTGGCCATGCATCTGGGCGCGACAGCCATGTCTCCCAATGTCATGAGCGCCTTTGCATTTGCCCATCCGTTTCTGGATGTCACAGGTGATGTCATGATGGCATGGATGCTGTTGTGGCGTGCAGCGATTGCGGCAACCCAGATGGAAAAATTGGCCGGAAGTCTTGACGCGGAAGCCAGAAGCAAAGCGGTTGAGAAAAATAAAAACGCGGCATTCTATGAAGGACAGATCCGCAGCGCAGAGTATTTTATTTATTCAATCTTGCCGGTTACATGGGGCAAGATGAAAGCCATCACCACAACCAACAGCGCAGCCGTCGATATTCCGGAAGCCGCTTTCGGGGCATGAAAAATCAGGAGTCAGAAGTCAGAATTCAGAAGAATATGGTGTTAAATTCTGACTTCTGAAACCGAATTTTTTCGGGTTCCCGGGTGTTTGTCCGGGAACCCGCACCTTCCTTCAGCCATCAGCCTTCGGTCTTCATCCTTATTTTTTAACCGCCTCCTCCCGCAGATTCTTTTTGAGAATTTTGCCCACATTGCTTTTCGGCAATTCGGACCGGAACTCGATGCTGGTCGGAAGCTTGTATGTGGCCAGATTCTGCTTGCAATATTCCATCAATTCTTTTTCCGTAACCGTTTCACCCGGTTTTAACACCACATATACCTTGATGGATTCACCCCGGGATTGATGGGGAATACCGATTGCGGTGGCTTCCTGAACCTTGGGGTGGGCATAAAAAACTTCTTCGATATCCCGTGGATACACATTCAGCCCACCCGAGATGATCATGTCTTTTTTCCGGTCTACAATAAAGAAATAGCCATCCGAATCCATCATGGCGATATCGCCGGTATAAAGCCAGCCATCAACAAGGGTTTTGGCGGTTTCTTCAGGCTTGTTCAGGTAGCCTTTCATGACCTGGGGGCCACGGACGATCAATTCACCGGATTCACCAACCGGCATATCGGTTTTGCCATCCGACAAATCCACGATTCTGGCTTCTGTATCGGAAATTGGAACCCCGATGCTGCTCACCTTTCGTTTTCCGCCAAACGGATTGATATGGGTAACCGGGGTGGATTCGGTCATGCCAAAGCCCTCGACAATGACGGCGCCGGTCTTCTTTTCAAATTTCCGAATAACTTCAATCGGTAATGGCGCGCTGCCGGAAAAACATCCCTTGATGCTCGACAGATCGGTCTGATTGATTTTGGGATGATTCAACATGCCGATGTACATGGTTGGCACCAGCGGCGCAAATGTCGGTTTGAATTTGCCAATGGTTTCCAGAAGTGGTTCCGGCTGGGGTTTGGGAACCAGGATATCTCCCCATCCCATGTAGATGGCAAAATTCATGGCAACAGACAGTCCGAATACATGAAAAAACGGCAATGCACCCAGCATCATCTCTTCTCCCCGGTTGAACCCGGGAAACCAGGCCCGAATCTGCTGAACCTGTCTGCTGAGATTGCCATGGGTCAGCATGACGCCCTTGGACACGCCTGTCGTACCGCCGGTGTACTGGTACATGGCCACATCATCAAAGGACAATTGTACGCGGGGCGGATCTACGGATGAATTCCCCAAAACCGTTTTCCATTTAAAGACGTTTTCGGCCGGTTTGACATCTGCTGCCAGGCCTTTTTTCTTGCCTACCAGCGGAAAAAGCAGACTTTTGGGAAAGGGTAGATAATCCCCGATCGATGTATAGACAATCTGTTTGATCTTTGTTTTGGGGCGGAGATCAATCATCCGGTTTCCCAACAAATCGAGGGTGATCAGAACCTTGGCGCCGGAATCATTGAATTGATGATGCAGTTCGCGATCCGAGTAGAGCGGGTTGTTCATCACCACAATCCCCCCGATTTTAAGTGTGGCATAATAGGCAATCACACAGGGAAGAACATTGGGGAGCAGAATTGCCACACTGTCTCCTTTTTTGATTCCAAAACCGGATAGACTGGATGCAAACCGGTTGACGGCTTCATTGAGATTCCGGTAGTTCATCCGATAGCCCTGAAACAGCAATGCGGGATTGTTGGGAAACTCGGTGGCCGCACGTTTCAGAAAATCCGGAATGCAGACATTTTCAAATAAAATATTTTCTGAAATTCCATTTTCATAGCTTGAAAGCCATGGCTTTTCTTGATAAGTAGGAATGCTTGTCATATTGACCTCCTGTTTGATCGAAATGGTGTTATGCGGTTTTTATTGTTATACTGAAGTTTCCCACTTTTCTAAAAGTTTAACATTCTGATTTTAAAGCTAAAAAATATTTATGAATTTTTATAACCTTATTTTGGGGATGCAGATTTGATAGCCTCAAAAAATAATAGATATTTAGTAACTAACTGTTATTATAGACTTTCAGAAAATTAATT
>DFZE01000190.1 GCA_002382065.1 Desulfobacteraceae bacterium UBA4064 | reverse complement strand
TTTAGTAACTAACTGTTATTATAGAGTTTGAGTAAAAAATATCAGATCAATCTTTTGGGTTGATTATCCTCAAAACTGGGAAACTTCAGTTAAAGAAAGAGGTCTGCAAATAATAATAATTTTAAAATAAACGATCATGATCAGGGGCCTGCTCACCCCGGCATAAGAAAATCAGGCATGTTTATAGTGACGCCGTAAGGCGTTTTTTTGAATGCCCTTACGGGCACACTACGAACAGAGGGAAGCATTCCGGCTGAATGCGTTTTCACGGCAAACAATCACGAATCATCCTGATTCGGCTTTTCCGAACACACCAACCCCTGTGTGTCAATGGTTGTGGGAAGCATGCAGGCATCCGGGATGGGGGCCAGAATGGTTTGCCACCGGGCGTTCAGCCGGTTGATTTGACCGGTCTCACCAATTGCCCAGATACACCCGCCACCGCCGGCGCCAGTGAAACGGGCCCCGCAATCTTCATCCATGGCGGCATTTACCAGCAGTTGGCCGGTCTGATCCAGAACATCCGGCGTCATTTTTTGCCGCAGCCCGGTTTCATGATTCATGATATCGATTGCCGCATCCAGATCGTTGGCGGAAATTGCCGACCCGAACTCCCGGGTCAGCCCTGCGATTTCCGCCCATTCTTTGCGGAACTGACCCTGTAAAAACTGATTCACCCATATCCGGTTGATATCACGGGATTGATGCGGTATTCCGCAATAGGCAATCAGGAGGTTGGCGGAAAAACGGTCAACAGCCCGTCTGGGAACAAGGGACATTCGCTGAAATGCCGGGTTCCGGACACCATCCTGCCAGGACCACAGGTTGATACCACCATATGCCGCTGCCAACTGATCCTGAAGACCGCATGGCACACCGGCAACACTTTCTTCAACCGCATGGGCCATCCGGATGATTTCGTTGCGGGAAAACGGCTTTTCTTTGGCCTTTTGAGACAGTTTGGAAAATGCGGCCATCAATGCCACAGCCGCCGCCGAAGAGCCTCCCAGTGCGCTTCTGGGGGGTGATGGTGAGTCAATCCGAATATGGATTCCGGATGCGCCCCAGTAGGTTGCAATGGCACATACCAGACCCAGCGGATGGTCAAACGGCATGGATAACGCGGGAAATGTTGCCGGTTCAAAGCCGGTGGACGCGATGTGAATCTTTCCGGCATCAAAAGCCGTCAGGCGGACCCGTGTTCTGAGCGCGATGGCCATATTGACCGTGCAGGGACGATATCGCCTGAGCAGCAGATAAAACGACCGGATATCCAGAGTCCCCCCCATATCCACCCGGCACGGCGCCGAAGCCTCGATGCATACCTTGTTTAACAGACTGGAACAGCCATTGAGCATGAAAAAAATAAATCCCTGGAAAAAGGTGAATGTGTTTACCGTGAAAATGAAAGAAAATTTTGAGTGTTGAGTTAAAAGCGGTACATGTCATTTTCATATATGGGGGTGAACCATCCGGAATGATTCATGATCATTACCGTGAAAATAGTGGTGACGTAGGGGCGAATCCCCGTGTTCGCCCTCCTTTTCATGTCTGGGGGCGAGCAAGCCCCTGATCATGATCATTTACGGTGAAAATACATTCATTGAGAGGCCGCCTGGCCATCCAACGGGGCTGCTCCGCCTGAACGCCGTTTGCGGCTCCTTCATCCTTCAGCCTTCATCCTTCATCCTTCATCCTTTAACACACATGCCGGTTCAGGGATACAGCTCTCAACTGACGCAGGAATGTCAGGCTGTGCAGTTGTTTTCCCAGATGATGCGGAACAAACGATTCAAGAAAATCAAGTCCTTCATGAATGGAGCAGGGTGTCGGCCGGAGCCTGGCCGCACGAACCGCATCGGCTTTTTCCATCCACTGGAGGAGTTTGATGGTTCCTTTGGACAGGTTTTGACAGGAAAACGATTTCGGCTGACAATTGTGACACAGAATTCCGCCTCTGGCAATGTCAACGGCCATATACGGGCTTTGCGTTTCCATCATGTCCTGACAGCATGCGGTGCAGTGAAACAGGGTTGGACCAAAACCGCATAATTTCATGAACTGAATCTGAAAAAAAACGCTCAGGATATCCGGCGTCATGTGGCCCTGATCCAGAGCATCCAGGCAAGATTCCAGCAGGGAATACAATCCGGGCTGTTTTTGTCCATCCACCATCCACACATTGACAATTTCGGACCAGTAACTGGCATAGGCTGTTTTTTCGATACCGGATCGGATATTGACAAAGGGGTATATCAGAGATGCTTCCTGGAGAATCGGCAACCCGCGCCCCCGGCTTTCCCGGGTCACGATATTGAGCGTTGAAAACAGCTCCAGCACACCGGAAAACCGCTTTCGGCTTTTTTTGGCGCCTTTGGCAATGACGGTCAGTTTGCCCTGATCCGACGAAAACAGGGTAATGATCAGGTCGGCGTCACCATATTCGATTTTTCTGAGAACAATGGCCCGGGTGGAAATACAGGTCATGACGGTTATTGGCTGACCAGGGCCGTTGCAATGAACAAATAGCAGGACACACTGATGATATCCAGTGTCGTTGAAACAAAAGGCCCGGTAGCCACAGCCGGATCGATATTGACCTTGGCCAGAAGCATGGGCACCAGTGACCCGATGAGACCGGCGGCTGACATGGAGCAGATAACCGCCAGTCCGACAGACAGGGCAAATGTGGCGATACCATACCGGAACTGGGCGACACACGCGATCAGTGCGCCATAAATGCTTCCCAGGATAAACCCGGTGGAAAGTTCCTTGAAAACCACCTTCCACAATTCCCGGATGTTGATTCGGCCGGTCGCAAGCCCTCTGACGACAATCGTTGCGGACTGGGTGCCCACATTGCCGCCCATACCGCAGATAACCGTGATAAAGACAGCCAGGTATGCCATTTTCTGGAGACTGTCTTCAAAATAGGCAATGATCAGGGAGGCGACAATACCGCCCATACAACTGGCAAAAAGCCAGGGCAGCCGCAGTCGCGAGCTTTTGATGATGGACTTGTTTTCAACAAATTCATACCCGGCGCCGGCCATTTTCAAAATGTCTTCGGTGGCTTCCTGTTTGATAATATCGATGACATCATCAACCGTAACGATACCGACCAGTTTGTTGTTGTCATCCACGACCGGAACGGCCAGAAGATCGTACCGGGCCACAATTTTGGCCACTTCTTCCTGATCCATGCCGGTCTGAACTGAAAAAACATCCGTGACCATAAAATCTTTCAGTGGCTTTTCAGGTGGTGCGACAACCAGTTGTCTCAGGGAACTGACACCGACCAGACGACCATATTCATCCACCACATACAGATAAAATGCCATTTCAACATCATGATGCTCTTTCTGGATGGCCTCGATCGACTCCTTGGCGGTCATATCCTGCGTCAGCGCAATAAAATCCGGGGCCATGATACCGCCTGCGGTTTCATCGCCATACCGCAACAGTCCCTCGACCTCCTCCAGTCCTTCCTTTTTCATTTTCAGAAGAATGGCATCGGATTTTTCAGGCGGAAGGGATGCGATCAGGTCTGCCACATCGTCTGTCGGCATGCTCTCAAGAACATCCACCACCCGTTCAATGGGGATTCCCTCGATCAAATCCAGAAAAATGTCCTTGTCCAGATAACTGAACAACGCGCCTTTCTGATTGATATTGTCGAGCAGGTCAAACAGTTTCCGCTGACTGGAAACCGGGATAGCACGAAAGACAGAGGACAGGTCTGCCGCATGGGTTTTATTGACAATCTTTCTCAGATGGCTGACGGCATCCCGTCTGAGCAGTCGTTTGACGCTTTCTACCAGAATTTTGTTGCGATCAGCCTGTATGTTCATGGTTGTCCATCCCTGTTCGATTCAACCTTCGGCCGTAAACAAAAGGACAAAAAGACGTAAAGGACCATCGGGTCCTTCATCCTTCATCCTTCATCCTTTATCCTTACTGAATAATCTGAATATGTGACCGTTTTCTCAGTTCATCGAGCCATTTTGAAAATTTGTCGTCCACAATCTCCTTGTACAGTTTTGACTCGATTTCGGGCGTCGCCTGCTCCAGTGTTTTTCCGGCGGTTTTGATAATATCCTGTAAATAAAAAATCTGAAGTCCCTGATCGGTTTCAATAACATTGGAGTATTCATGGACGGCCATTCCGCGAAGGGCCGTCTGGATATCCGGCGATAACGAATCCAGTTTGAACAGCCCCAAATCCAGATGCTGCACACCAATGCCGCGGACCTGAAATGATTTTATGAGATCATCCGGGTTTTGACCGGCACGCAACTGAATCAGCAATTCATTCATGGCGTCCTGGTTAGCGGAATGGGTCTGTTCAGTGGAAGATGGCGGCGGTTTGAGAAAGAAATTTTTGAGGTAATATTGTTGTTCTACACCATACAGATCGGGATTGCTGTCATAATAGGTTTTGATTTCTTCCCGGGTGATGACAATTTTGGATTTGACTTCCCGATTCAGCAGATTGGCCCGAAGCAGTTGTTCCCGCATTTTCTGCCGATAGGTTTCCATGGACAGACCTTCACGGGCAAGTGCGGCGCGAAACTGTTCATCGGTAATGGAGTTGACCTGTTTGATCCGTTCAATGGACTGATCAATTTCCTTTTCATTGACATTCAGTTTGTATCGGGCAATTTCCTGATCGGTCAATTTTTGATCGATCAATTGATTGAGCACCTCTTCCCGGATCTTGAAAATCATCTGCTTTTCTTTTTCCGGACCGTAATTGGCGGCCATGACCTTTTCCATATAAGGCTTCAACGCCTCATTCAATTCGATGAGGGAAATGACGTCATTATTGACAATGGCCACTATCCGGTCCACCACTTCGGCCAGAACCCGGACATTCAGCGCACCCAGAAGGCCAAACACCACCAAAAACACCGCCAAACCCTTTTTGAAAGGGACGATCATCCGCCAAATCATGTCCATATTTCCTGATTGCATCGTATTTCAGATTTCCATTCAAGGCGATCGCACAACCATGCTATTCATTGCGTTTGAAATAATGAAAGCGCCCGTTTTCGTAACGTCACTGGTTAACACGCTGACTGATCTCTTTCAAGATGTTTTTGGTTTCTGTCAAAATTCCGTTCTGGGTATGTTTGACCAGCCGCGCTTTCAGTACGCCATCTGGCGAGACTTCAAAGCGTTTTTTTTCGGAAACGATCATGTCCACAATGCCAAATGGATTGCGTTGATGGGCTTTTGAAAAACGCAACAGAAGGGTCTGACCATTCAGATCCAGACGGGTGACGCCGGCGCCGATACACAGAATTCTCAGCATGATTTTAATCAGCAGATTGGAAATCTCTTCCGGGAGCGGGCCAAACCGGTCGATCAGTTCCTGTTTGTATTCAGCCAGCTCATTCAAACCGCCCATCCGGGTCAGACGTCTGTACATGGCCATGCGCTGGTCAATATCCGGGACATAGGTTTCCGGAATGAATGCGCTCATGGCCACATGAATATCCGGCTCCAGGCTCTGCCCGATTGGTTCGCCTTTCAGATCGCCCACTGCCTCTTCCATCAGTTTCAGGAACATGTCATAGCCGACTGCTGCAATATGGCCGGACTGGGATGCGCCCAGAATCGTTCCGCCGCCCCGAAGCTTGAGATCATTCATGGCAATTTCAAATCCGGCCCCGAGATCGCTGTGATCCATCAATACCTTCAGCCGTTTTTGTGCATCCTTTGTCAGCATGCTGTCAGACGGAACAAACAGATAGGCATAGGCCTGGTCTGATGAACGCCCGATCCGTCCCCGCAATTGATACAACTGGGACAGGCCGAATGTATCCGCCCGGTTCACGATCATGGTGTTGGCGCTGGGGATATCCAGGCCGGATTCAATGATGGTCGTACACACCAGCATGTCGATTTCATGCTTCATGAATCGCATCATGGCCTTTTCCAGTTCTTTTTCCGGCAGTTGGCCATGTGCAATATCCAGGCGGACCTCCGGAACCAGTTCTTTCAGGCGATCGGCCATGGAATAAATGGTATGGGTGTTGTTATGAACAAAATATATCTGGCCCGATCTGGCCAGTTCTTTTCGAATGGCATCGGCAATAACCGCATCATCGCGTTCCAGAACATAGGTGATGATGGCCTGCCGGTGTTCCGGGGGCGTCGAAATGACGCTGATATCCCGGATTCCCAGAAGCGACATGTGAAGGGTTCGGGGAATGGGGGTGGCCGTCAGGGTGAGCACATCCACGTTTTCCTTCAGTTTTTTCAGTTTTTCCTTGTGTTTGACCCCAAACCGGTGCTCCTCGTCCAGAACCATCAGGCCCAGATCCCTGAATGTCACATCGGACTGGAGCAGCCGGTGGGTCCCGATGACAATATCAACGGTTCCGGATTTGAGACCATCGACAATCTCATTTTGTTTTTTGGCGCTTCGAAACCGGTTCAGGGATTCAACCCGGATGGGGTAGCGTTTGAAACGTTCGGAAAATGTAGCAAAATGCTGTTCGGCCAGAACCGTTGTGGGAACCAGAACCGCGACCTGTTTGGTATTGTTGACCGCCAGAAACGCGGCCCGAAGCGCCACCTCTGTCTTGCCGTACCCCACATCGCCGCAGACCAGCCGATCCATGGGCTGAAGCGATTGCATATCCTGAAGCACCTCTTCGATGGCCTTCAGTTGATCCGGTGTTTCCTCATAGGAAAAACCCGCCTCAAAATCCTTGAAGTAATCGTCGATATTGGCAAATTCAAATCCCTTTGCCACCTTTCGGACCGCATAGAGTTTGAGCAGCTCACCGGCAATTTTTTCAACGGATTTTTTGACCTGCTGTTTCACCCGCTCCCAGGATTTTCCGCCCATTTTGTCCAGAACGGCGGCAACCCCTTCGATCCCGAGATATTTCTGAACCATGTTCATCCGCACAACCGGCAAATAAAGCTTGTCTCCGTCCCGGTAGGAAAGCTGCAGATAATCATCTGTCGCACCATCGATGGTCAGTTTGATCAGACCTTCATACTGGCCGATGCCATGCTCCTGATGAACGACCAGATCGGATGTCTTCAATTCTCCCAGGATCAGTTGCCCGGTTTGAATCCGTGGGCGTTGAATGCGGCGGCGATGGTGTTTTTTACCAAAGATTTCATCTTCGGTAATGACGGACAGTGACTCATCCAGCCAGCAAAACCCGCTGGAAACCGTACCGATGGTGATAAGAAAGCGTCCGGTCATCTCCGGAGCGACTTCCGGAAACATGGGGGTGGACCGGGAGGCGATGCCATAAGGCCGCAGCAGCGCATCCAGTCTTTCTGCCTGGGAAGGAGTTGAACATGCGGCAATCGTCATGGCCCCCAACTGCTTTTGCTCCTGAATCCAGGCGGCAAGTGGCTGAAGAATGTGTTCTTTTTCCCGTTGTGCAGTCAGCGTCTCCTGAAGTGAATGATTGTCCCCGACCGGCATCTCGATGCTCAGAGACCTGCCGGATTTGAATTTTTGTGACAGGGGTGTGGATATGGCCCGTAATGACAGGGGCAGTCGCTCTTTCAGCTCATGGGCAATATCGGACCAGGTGACATACAGTTGTTCCGGCAGCAGATGCACCTGCTGATCGCGAATTGCGTTCAGATGGTTTTTGATGGCCTTTTCCATGAACTGGTTTGCGGATTTTTCGATTTCTTCGGGTTCGATCAGAACACACAGTGCATGATCCGGCACATAGTCAAAAAAATGGTCCATTTTGGCGTAAATCAACGGCGCCAGATTTTCTATGCCCGGGAAAATGCCCTCCTGCCGGATCCGCTCAATCAGATCCCGGACCGCTGTCGCCGGCAGGTCCATGGATGTGGCCTGTTCCCAAATCCGGGATATGAGTGTATCCATATCCGAAAGCCTGACAATGGCTTCCCGCGCCGGAATGATGACCATCTCATCGATCGACCGGATCGTTCTCTGGTTGGCGGCAGAAAAAAAACGAATGGATTCGACCATGTCCCCAAACAGTTCAATGCGGACCGGATCGGGATACAATGGCGAAAAAATATCGACAATGCCTCCCCGGATACAGAAATCACCGGGCTCTTCGACAATCATGCTCCGGGAATATCCGCCGGACACCAGCTTTTCCACGATACGATCCAGATTGATATCCTCATTCACCTGAATCAGGTCGCAGTATTGGGCCAGTTCCTGCCGGGGAATCACTCCCTGGAGGAGGGCTTCGGCACTGGTCACAACCAGAGGCGGATGAGAACTGTTCATCAACTGATAAAGTGTATACAGTCTTGTGGCAGCGGTTCCATTCAGGGAGACCAGCTTGAGGGTCATCAGGTTGTAAGCCGGAAATTCCAGTATCGGCAGATTTTCGCCGGCAAAAAACTGCATGTCCTGAATGGTTCGTTCGGCATCCTTGGCGTTAGGGGTTACCACCACCATTGGAACGGGTTTATCCCGCCAGAGGCGGGCAAGAATCCAGGCAGCGGATGAACCGGAAAGCCCGGAGCAGTCAATGGGTGTCTGTCGGTTGAAAAGCGAATCAGACAGTCTTTTAAAATTATTTTTTTCTTGATTTATCATTACAAAACAAGTATCCACTCTAACGTTTATCGCTCACCGCCATTCATAAAAAAATGGCAGATCCACTCCACCCCACTGCATGGCCGGCGTAGCTCAGTTGGTAGAGCAGCTGATTCGTAATCAGCAGGTCCGCGGTTCGAATCCGCGCGCCGGCTCCATAAAATTCAATAAGTTATCAGTTTTTTCAAAATCGGTTTTTTCCATCAGTTGGTCAAAAATGGCTTCTGGTACAAGGATGGTACAAGGATTTTTATTTACGCTGTTTTGTGTAACCCCGTTATGATTCAGCGTCAATCCTTTTTATTCATGGCAATCACCCACTGATTAACTTTTCCCAGAATAATCCCCAACCAATCGGAACAAAACAGGCATCGACAGCCATCTATCCCTTTCCAGGAAACGATAATTTCAAGCTGTCTTGATCTGTTCGTTTGCAGAACGGCCTTGAAAGTCTGTTCGCTGGCATTCATCCGGCATCAGGTAATGGTTCATCCGGAAATGGTATGTGTCATCATCGCATAGGGGATCTGAAACACCTGGAAGGGCATCCGGCCAGGGTGACAACTTGGCACACTGAAGGTGATCCAGGTCGCGCCATCTGCCCATGAAGGCGGTTTCGGCATACATCCCTTGTGGTCATACCCATTACCTCGATGTTTTCACCTTTGAAAAGGGAAAACCTACTGCTTTCACATTTCACATGCAGATGTTTATCAACTTTTCAAAATCGGATAATCCGGTCCCGGCATCAGCCGGACAACTTGTCCCGGCCAGGCCCCGGCATGTACACTGATAACTGGTATGGTTCTCAATTACGGGATTTTCCCGCATTTGACAGTCAGTCGCATGACAGCACCGCCATATAGACAA
>DFZE01000276.1 GCA_002382065.1 Desulfobacteraceae bacterium UBA4064 | reverse complement strand
TGGTAGGCACGATTGGGTTTGAACCAACGACCCCTACCGTGTCAGGGTAGTGCTCTCCCGCTGAGCTACGTGCCTTTATATGCCTGATTAGATATCACTCCGGTAAAACCCTGTCAAGAAAAATGACCATGAAAAAGACGGATCGATATCAATCTTTTCTTGACAGCTTACCCCGAGTACCATAGCATTTGCCGAAAAAAGGCCGTGGGCCATATTTTCAACTGCAACGAAACAATTATATATATGATACAACTGATTCGAGGTTTCAAGGATATTCTTCCTGAAGAAATCATGCTTTGGCAGCACATTGAAATACAGGCATCTGTGCTGCTGGAGAATTTTGGATTTCGTGAAATACGAATTCCCGTCATGGAGCGAACCGAGCTGTTTGCCAGAAGCATTGGCGAAGACACCGATATTGTAGAAAAAGAAATGTACACATTTCCGGATCGCAAGGGCGAGCTTATCACCCTGCGTCCGGAAGCAACCGCCTCTGTTGTGCGGGCATACATTCAACACCGGATGTACAATCCTGACCCGGTTCAAAAACTGTATACCATCGGTCCCATGTTTCGCCGGGAGCGCCCCCAGAAAGGACGATACCGTCAGTTTTATCAGATTGATGCAGAAGTCTTCGGGGTTGAATCCCCCCTGATTGATGCACAGATGATCCATATGCTGACAACGCTTTTTTCCCGGCTGAATATTACGGACTGCACCGCACATATCAATTCACTGGGATGCCCGGCATGTCGGCCTGAATTCAAAGCAGCCCTGATGCAAAAGCTGACGGACCGGATGGATCGGCTGTGTGAAGACTGTCAAAGAAGAAGCGTCAAAAACCCGCTTCGGGTCATGGACTGCAAGGTTCCATCCTGTCGGGAGGCCCTGACCGATATCCCCTCCCTTCTGAATTATCTGTGTCCGGACTGTAAAATCCATTTTGAAACAGTCCGGTCCCAACTCGATACGCTTCAAGTGAAACATGAGATCGACCGGCACCTGGTAAGGGGCCTGGATTACTATACCCGGACCGCATTTGAAATCCAGACCGGACTTCTTGGCGCCCAAAGTGCTGTCGTGGGCGGCGGCCGCTATGATGGTTTGGTCAAGGCCCTGGGAGGGCCGGATATTCCGGGCATCGGCTTTGCCATCGGCTTTGACCGGCTGGCTGAACTGGCTTCGCGCAGCATGCCCGGCATTGCCAAAAAACCGAATCTGTTTATCGCTGCATTGGGAAATGCCGCACAGTTAAAAGCCTTTGAATGGGTGTCTCAACTGGCGGTTTCCGGTATTCAGGCGGAAATGGATATGTCCAACCGAAGCCTGAAAAGCCAGATGCGGCAGGCAGACCGGTTGGGATCGTCGCGGGTTCTGATTGTCGGTGAGCAGGAGTTGGAAAATCAGAGCGCCATTCTTCGGGACATGACGGATAAAACACAGATCAGCCTCCCCTTTGAAGGGCTGGTTGAAAAACTGCATTCCATACTGAATTCATTGGGGTGAGAATAAAAATTGTTGTGATTGAGATTGTAGAGACAAGGCATGCCTTGTCTCTACGTCCCCTGAATGTATTTTCACGATAATTTTTTTCTTTGCAATCCTGGCGCCTTTGCGGTGAATCATATTTCAGCATATGATGCCAAAATTCATTTTCATGCACGGGAACGATCAACCTCTCGATCATAACCGGTTGCAGTCAAAGCAGAATCAGAAAAGGAGCGTTTCCGTTGGTTGATACGTTTGAGCTGGATGTTATGGGAGAAATGCGGCGCACCCACCACTGCAATGCGCTGAACATGGATCATGTGGGAAAAGATGTGGTTTTGATGGGCTGGGTGCAGCGTCGTCGGGATCACGGTGGCGTGATATTTGTGGATTTGCGGGATCGTGAAGGCATCACACAGGTGGTGTTCAATCCTGAAATCAGCCAGGCCGTTCATTTAAAGGCACATGAAATTCGAAGCGAATTTGTCATTGGTATCAGGGGCCGCGTGGAAAAACGGCCCGAAGGCATGACAAATCCCAATCTGGTCACCGGAGATATCGAGGTGCTTGTTTCGGAACTGAAGCTGTTGAACGCCGCAAAAACGCCACCATTTCTCATTGAAGACAATGTGGATGTTTCTGAGCAGCTTCGGCTCAAATTTCGCCATCTGGATCTCAGGCGGCCGCAACTGCAAAAAAACATCATTCTTCGAAACCGCGCATCTGTCGCGATTCGCAACTATCTGGCCGACAATGGCTTTCTGGAAATTGAAACGCCGGTTCTGACCCGGAGTACGCCCGAAGGCGCCAGGGATTATCTGGTCCCCAGCCGCGTCAATCCCGGCCAGTTTTATGCACTTCCCCAGTCGCCCCAGCTTTTCAAACAGCTTTTGATGGTGTCCGGATTTGACCGGTATTATCAGATTGTCCGGTGTTTTCGGGATGAGGATCTTCGGGCAGACCGCCAGCCCGAATTTACCCAGATCGATATGGAGATGTCCTTTGTGGGCGAAGAAGATGTCATGTCCATTGCCGAGGGGCTTATGGAACGGCTGTTCCGGGAAACGTTGGGCCGCAAGCTGGATTTGCCGTTTCCCAGGCTTGGCTATGACGAGGCTATCAGCCGCTATGGTCTGGATAAACCGGACGTCCGGTTCGGACTTGAGCTGAAGAATGTGTCTGATCTTGTTGAAAAATCCGGATTCAAGGTCTTTGCCGGTGCTGTGGCATCCGGCGGAATCGTCAAGGCACTGAATGCCACGGGATGTGCCGAGTTTACGCGAAAAGAACTGGATGATCTGACCGCATTCGCTGCCATTTATCAGGCCAGGGGACTGGCATGGGTCAAGGTTCGGCCCGAAGGATGGCAGTCACCCATTGCCAAATTTTTTACGGATTCGGAAAAACTGGCCATTGCGGAGCGGCTGAACATGCAGATTGGCGATCTGGTTTTTTTTGTTGCAGACAAACCCGCTGTGGTCAATGAAGCCCTTGGCCATCTGCGAAACCATCTGGGGAAACGGCTGGGGCTGATCCAGGAAGACACCTTTGCATTTGTCTGGGTAACCCGTTTTCCGCTTCTGGAATACGATGAGACCGAAAAGCGGTATCAGGCCGTACACCATCCATTTACCTCGCCGATTGAACCGGATTATGACAAACTGGAAACAGACCCTGTCAATGTCAAATCCCGTGCCTATGATATGGTGTTGAACGGGGTTGAAATCGGTGGCGGCAGCATACGGATTCATCAAAAGGCACTTCAGGAACGGGTACTTCAGGCACTCGGCATGCAACCGGAAAGCTATGAGGAGAAATTCGGTTTTCTGCTGTCAGCCCTCGAATCCGGTGCGCCGCCTCATGGTGGCATTGCATTCGGATTCGATCGACTGGTCATGATGCTGTGCAATCAGTCCTCCATTCGCGATGTCATTGCATTTCCCAAAACCCAGAAAGCGTCCTGTTTATTGACCAATGCGCCTTCGGAAGCCTCATCCGCCCAACTGGATGAGTTGAATATCCGGGTCAAAGCCGTCGTTGCTGTTGAAAAAAACACTTGACTTAATCTGTAACTTACATTTCGCACTTTGCATA
>DFZE01000267.1 GCA_002382065.1 Desulfobacteraceae bacterium UBA4064 | reverse complement strand
CTGTTATTTGGCAACTTCTGTTCCAATTTATAACAGAGGATTGATATGGAACAAATAGAGCTTATCGTGAACAAGGATTCCAAGAAAGATCAACCCATAGCTCTCAGTCAGTATGTATCTGTGCGGTATAGAGGCAGTGATAAAAAATCCATCATGCTTTATACTTCAAACTGGATCAAATTGCGCTTTTTAATCCTATCATCACATCCCTCTCCACTGGGATCGGATAGACATATCGGCTGTAACCAAATCGCAGTTTCATCCAGTGGAGAGTATAGAGAGAAAGGGTTTCCGTTCAGGCGCTATATAAATGAACACGATGCGGTATTATTGAAGCCTGATGATCAAACCGATCTATCCATCCAATCCGTCCTCAAAATATGACAAGAGGAGGCAATATTCCCTGAAAATATTGGTTAAATATTTAGAGGTTGAGTCTGGATTGCGAAGAATGGCTTCTGCTCCAACGGAAGTGACTCGGCTAAGCGGCTGGCCATGGATCATGAATAGTATTATATTGAATGCAACTTAGAAGAAGCATCGGCCATGATCATCGTTTCGGCCATGTTTGTATCGACCCTCACNNCGCAATGCATTGCGTCTCTACCCCGCTGGGAGAAGGAAATATAAGGAAGTGGCCGGAACGATGATCATGGTCTAAGCATCAACGTCCATCAGGCGCGTACAATTGGGCTATTCTTGGCCTGTCCAGATTATGGTTTCACCTGTGTTTCGTGTCAGTTTATTTTTTGTTTTTAAGGTCGTCACTTATTTTCCACGGTAGGTCAGGGTGCCGCGGCTTTTGCGGCACCCTGACTCCAGGCGACCGGCAAACCTGACTGATCGACTGTCTAACTAAATGATGATACTAAAAAAATTGAATTGTATCGCTTTCCAGATAAAGATTTTGGGTGCGTTATCGGTCGGGGATGGATGAAAATATACAATTGGCCCTCCTCCCGACCTACCCCGACTGGTGGGAGAAGAGCCGACGGCCAAATCGCCTGAAAGCGGACTGACCACTATTTTTATAGCAAATCAAGGAGCCATCATGAACAACCCGATCAATCAAACGGATGTCGCTTCCAGGGGTGCCTATATCATCCATAAAGCCCAAAGTGTCAAACTCGATCCCAGTACGTTGTACGAGGCGGTCATTGATCTCTCCGCAGACGGACTTCTGACAGCCAACTGCATCAATATGGCCGCAGGAATTCTGTTGGACGACCTGGGCCTGCCCACCTATTTTTTTGAAAATATCAAAAAGGATTCCCTCAAACAGATACTGGCCGCCATAGCCACCAACCTCACCGTCAACGAGGATGGAAAAGTGGCGCTGGTGGGCCGGGTGGCCCACATCGATTTCTGTCTGGACCAGGGCAGCAATGTTCAGCGGGTTCGAATCGCCACCCAGGAAACCCGGGACAGCATGGAAAAAATCTTGGAAAGCCTGATTCCCGGTCATCGGCGCGAATACTACTATAGCCCCAAAAATCAGTACTATACATACATTATCCGACCTGAAACCGTTCGTGATTTTCCCGCGGATGCCTTCAGCGAATCACGGTTTCTGTTCACCCTGGCCGGAGATTACACCACCACGCCGGAACCCACCCGCAGACGCTACGAGAATTTTTTGAAATCCCTTGAAAAAAGCGTCAGTCCCCTGATCGAAATCTTCAATCTGCCGGATACCGGTGAGACACGCCTGATGTTCAACAGCGATTTCGCGTCTCCGCAACTCCCTGTACTTCGAAAACTGGTGACGGATCACGATCTGGTACTCAATCGGGCTTACTGGGAGCCTTACCAGGGCAAATCCGCCACAGCGTCATCCGTGTGTTCCCGCTACATTCTGGGCGAGCTTTCCCGAAAAAAGGAATCGGCGCTGATCCGTGATCTCTGCGCGTTTCTGTCATTTGCAGTCAATCCGGTAACAGACATCTATGTGAGAGGAAACCAGACTTTCCGGGAAATGCTCTTTGCCGGCAATGCCGTGGACTTCACCCACATGTTCATTTTCAGGGAGCGCGACAATGCCACAGACCGGGATATCCTCAAGAGCCTGACCGGCAAGGATCACCGGGATGCATTTGCCGCCCGGGTTCATGGGTCCAACAAGTCCACCTATGTTTACAAGGCCATCCTGGAAGCGGTTGTCGAGAATCCGGATCTGATCAAATTTCTTTACGACCTGTTTGACCGGCGCTTCAATCCGGAGCTGAAAAACCGGATCACGGAAGGAGAACTGGAAAAGAAATACCGGGAATTCAACAAGATCATCTCCTAACGGTTCATGGACAACTGGCTGTATTCCGACATTTTTCGGTTCATGTTCAAGCTGGTGTCCGGTCTGTTGAAAACCAATTTTTATAAAACCGAAAAACGGTCCTTTGCGTTCCGGTTTGACAATGCCATTCTTGATCCGCTGGTTTTTGACCAGTTTGTATATGGGGTCTTTTTTGTCAACGGCCATTATTCGTGCGGCACCCATCTGCGGGCCGCCGACATCGCCAGGGGCGGGTTGTGGCTGATCCGGGTCACGCCGTCAAATTATCCAATTGAAGTTGACAATGCCGTACTGCTCAACTATGCGCTTGGCCCCAAAGCCCAACGACTGAAACACAAGGACATCTGCGAGAGCGGCTCAAAGGGCGTCGTGGTGCCCCATGCCATTTACGCCACCCAGGGGATGGACGCCCTGTACGATTACACGGAAGGCATCATGGATCTGATTTTGGGGGATGAGACCATTGTCGATTATTACGGCAGACCCGAGATGATCTTTTTCGGGCCCGATGAGGGCGCGGCCCCCCTGATGGATGCCGTGGCCGAACGCTGCCGGGAGCGCGGATACCGGTACTGGCGAACCATCACCACGGGCAAACGCATCGGCATTCCGCATGACACATACGGTCTTCTGGACAACAGCGATATTTTCGGTCTTGTCGATAGCGGTGCTCACGGCACTGAACTTCAGATCAATGGCGCCAGTGTTGCCGTCACAACCGACATGAATGTCATATACGGGCATATCGGAAACCGGATTGTTTCCAGCGGCATGACCACCACCGGCATCATGGGCGCTTTCCGGACCCTGATCTCCCATTACGGATGTCAGGAGGAGGACCTCAACCTGATGATGACCGGCGGACCGGATGGTGATCTCGGCGCCAACCAGATCCAGAGCTACAAGGGAAAAATCTGCCTGATCATTGACGGTGGCGGTATCCTGTTCGATCCGGACGGCCTGGATCGGGAGGCCCTGATGAAAATTGCCTTTATGAGACACACCTCCCCCCGGGCCAATTCCCGGTTTTTTCCAAAAGAAAAGCTGGGTCCCCGGGGCTTTATGGCTCTCATGAACGCCAAAAACATGTCACTCCCGGATGGCACGGTTGTGGAAGACGGCGCAATGTTTCACAGGAGTTTTCTGTCCAGCCCGGAAACCCGGCGACTGATTCAGCCGGCGGACATTCGGGCGTTTATCCCGTGCGGTGGATTCAAGGACACAGTCAACCGGAGCAACGTCAAAGATTTTATTTCCCTATTCACAGAGTTAAAGTTCATTGTAGAAGGCGCCAATGTCATTTTTGATGATGCGGCCAGACGGGCCATTGCCACCACCACAGCCATCAAACATATCAAGGATACCACCGCCAACAAGGGCGGCGTCTTTTCAAGTTCTGTTGCCGAGGTGCTGACCGCCTTTCTGCTGGGAGAAGCGTACGAGGCCAATCTGCTTGACGATACCCGGATGCGCTGGGCCCTGATCCGCGATATCCTGTCGCTGGTAGACCGCTATGCACGGGCCGAAACACAAATGCTTATTCGCATTCATGAAGCGGATCCGTCCGTAGCCCTGTTTGAACTTTCCGAAAAAACCAGTGAACAGATTTTTGAGCTGCAGCGGATCTGCGAACAGCACATCGATGACATCCTGGCAGATGAAATGGTGGTGTGGACGGTATTGGAAAACGACATTCCGTCAATATTGATCCAGCGGTTGGGAAAAGAGGCCATCATGAACACCCTGGGTTCCGGGGAGTTGATTCCGTACCGGAATGCCATTGTCTCCAAAAAGCTGGCATCCATGGCCTTTTATATCTCTGGAGCCGATTGGCAGACCCTCATGGACCGGGTGTCCGCGGATTTCAGAGATGGTTTGCGAATCATTGCGGATGCCATTATGCCCGGATATGGAAAGGCCTGATGCCGGAAGACGGTTGCATGTGAGTCGTTTACACCCTATAATCAAATCAAACGGTGAGCTGAAAGTGGGTTTAAATGCAATACCCGTGAATGAATGTGATTCATTCACGATCAAGATGAATTTCCACAGTAAACGCTCATGATCAAGGGCTTGCTCGCCCCCGGGGATGAAAATGATATCCTCTGTAAAAGCCCCGTAGGGGCGACCTGTTTGTAGAAATTGATGCTGTTATTCCCATCAAGCTCCAACGGAGCGGCCTGTCACCGAAATACATAGGTCGCCCCTACGGGGCTTGATGGTATATGTTTATTTTTAACTGCATTTTCGCGGTAAAAAGAAATCAAAATGTTGTGAACTATCCATCGAAACAGGATGAATGGTATTCATTCACGGGTATTGGGTTTAAATGAATCAGGAACAACAGGCTCCTGGACTTGTCTCTACCATCCGGCCATGAAGGGGCGCGGGGATACGCAAATGGTGACCAACTGCGGCATACTTCAGGTGGTTTCCGATTCATCTTTCTGAATGCTCATTTTCAGTTTTTTTTCCAGGTCGGCGAACAGGCTCTTTTTCTTTTCGGACTGGGATGCCTGAAACAGTTCAATCTTGTCGACAAATTCCTTTCGGGCATTTTTGAAATTGGCCAGTTCCAGATCGATGTGGCTTGGCGCCGTTCCTCTTGGAATTTCCTCTATCTTTAAAAAATTCCGGATAAACAGCCGCACCAGACTTCCGGCACAAACCATTTCTATGATTTCCAGATCAGCCAGCCTTCGCATAATCAGACCCGCCTCTTCCATGGATATGGAGAGCAGTTCGACGATCTGTTCAAGGGTTGGCGCATGACGATGCCTGAATTTCAGAATACGGATCGCAGCAACCAGCAGGTGTGCCTTGTGATAGAAATCCAGTTCCGTGATGGATTGATTTTCTGTGAAATTCATCATATCTTCCCCGCAAATCTTGACAATAAACGGCAAGAAGCGTAACAGTTAACAGTCTTGTTTGAATCTGTCTGAGCCCGGACCGAATGATTTGGCGGGATTGACAGTCTTCATACTATTGCTTTCAAAATTAAGATGTTGGGTGGGTTATCGGTCGAAAATGTACAATTCCCTCCCGGCTGCCTTCCCCGAATAATTATTATGCATGCTTTATAAATGGTTTTCGAAACGATGACAATGGGCTTTTTACTCAACCCCGAACGGTTCGTTGGCATTGAAAAAAGGAGGATTTGACATGACCGAGATTATCGATGTCCGTGCCCGTGAAATTCTGGATTCAAGAGGCAACCCCACTGTTGAGGTGGATGTTCATCTGGCCTGTGGCGCAATTGGCCGGGCTGCTGTGCCTTCCGGTGCATCGACCGGAACCCGGGAAGCACTTGAGCTTCGCAACAAACGCGCCAAACGCTATGGCGGCAAGGGTGTTGCAACCGCTGTCAGCAATGTGGTGACAGAAATTGCCCCCAAGATTCAGGGCATGGTCGCCACAGATCAGTATGCAATTGATCAGGTGATGATTGAGCTTGATGGAACCCCCAACAAATCCAAACTGGGCGCCAATGCCATTCTGGGCGTTTCCATGGCGGTTGCACGGGCGGCTGCCCTTGCATTTGGCCTTCCCCTTTACCGATATCTGGGTGGCATCAATGCGCGATGCCTGCCGGTTCCCATGATGAATATCGTCAATGGCGGGGCCCATGCGGCCAATAATCTGGATATTCAGGAGTTCATGATTGTACCGTTTGGTGCAAAATCCATTGCCCAGGCTGTGCAGATGGGGGCCGAGACGTTTCATACCCTGAAAAAAATTTTGAAGGATCAGGGCCTGAGTACCTCGGTTGGCGATGAAGGGGGGTTTGCACCCAACCTGAAATCCAATGAAGAAGCCATCCAGTTGATCATTTCGGCAATTGAAACCGCGGGCTACAAACCCGGAGATGAAATCGGTCTGGCGCTGGACTGTGCCGCCAGCGAATTTTACAATAAAAATCAGTATGTTTTAAAATCCGAAAATCGGAAAATGACCTCCGCGGAAATGATCGATTATTATGAGGAACTGATTCAAAAATATCCCATCATTTCCATTGAAGATGGATTGGCCGAACAGGATTGGGATGGATGGGATCTGATGACCGAACGCCTGGAAAGCGATATTCAGATCGTGGGCGATGATATCTTTGTGACCAATCCGGAAATATTCAACAAGGGGATTGAACGGGGCATTGCCAACGCCATTCTGATCAAGCTCAATCAGATCGGGACCCTGACCGAAACCCTGAAGACCATCGAAATGGCCAGGCAGGCCGGTTATTCAACCGTGATCTCCCATCGGTCCGGAGAAACCGAAGATTCGTTTATTGCGGACCTGGCTGTTGGAATCAATAGCGGACAGATTAAAACCGGATCACTTTCCCGGAGTGACCGGGTTGCCAAATACAATCAACTGATTCGAATCGAGGAAGAGCTGGGAAAAGCCGCCCATTTCTCAATCGATCAGTTTTAATGAACCCGTAAGCGGTCACCCTCAGGAGTTGTCGCCACCATGAATTCAAATGATTTCGGTATATACTGGCCGTTTCCAGGTTCCGGTGTCTGCCCGAATGACGTTTCAGGCATGACGGCGCGCATCCCGCACACCCGGTATTTCAGGATGGAAACGAAATACCGGGCCATACCCTGTTTTTTTCATATCCCGTTTCAGAAATGGCGTCATTACGCCCTGAAATTGGTTGATCGGCCGATATCCTGTCTGCTGATACTGATGTTTGTGTTGATGCAGGCGGCTCAGGCATCTGCCTTTGTTCCATCCGGGGCCTATATTCTGGAATCCATGACCCGGCGGATGGGATCATGTAACAGCCTGACCGTAACCCAGAAGGTTGCCGGACTTTTTGAGCAGACCGGACCGGCAACCGAAACCCTTCGATTTTTACCACCCGGTCATATTCGAATCGACCGGACCACACCCAATTTTCATCAGATCATCCAGCTTCAATCCGATACAAAGAAAACGATAACCAATGATGTCTCAGAGGAAACCGCATGGTCATTTTCAGACCGGTATCTGGATGTTCTGATTTATCGCGATATCAATCTACTTGAACGCCGTCTGAAAAAATACCCCATAGACATTTCTGTTTCCAGTCTTGGTCGCTTTGAAGGCAAGCCCGTGTGGGTGGTCGGTGCGGTTTATCCGGATGAAACACATCCCCAGCTTTGGGTGGACAAGGAATTGCTGCTGCCTTTTCGAATTCTTTATTTTGAATCCAACACCATGTCTTCCGACGCCCGAATCGATATCCGGTTTGCGGACTGGAAAATGGTCCAGGCCATGTGGTATCCCTCCAACATAATGATATATCGGGATAAAACACTTATGGTGACCATTGATGTCGAAACCGTGGATCCAAATGCCATGATTTCGGCAGATACATTTGAAAACCTGGCCGGTCATACAGAATCACCACCGCCATCAGAATCTGAAGGATACATCCGGTCTTCGGACATGAAGGATGTGGAAAAAGCGATCAACAGTTTAAAAAAGCAACTCAACACGGAAAATTAACTGCCATTGAGGTTATTATGGGTTCAACTCCAAAATATATTTTTGTAACGGGCGGCGTCGTCTCATCCCTGGGAAAAGGACTGGCGTCTGCCGCCATCGGCGCACTTCTGGAAAGTCGCGGCCTGACTGTCACCCTGAAAAAATTTGATCCCTATATCAATGTGGATCCCGGCACCATGAATCCGTTTCAGCACGGAGAGGTGTTTGTCACGGATGATGGAACCGAAACCGATCTGGATCTGGGGCATTACGAGCGGTTTACCCATGCCAGAATGGGCAAGGACAACAATTTTACAACGGGCAAAATCTATTATTCGGTCATCACCAAAGAGCGGAAAGGGGAATACCTGGGGGGAACGGTTCAGGTGATTCCGCACATCACGGATGAAATCAAAAGCAGTATTTTGAAAGCCACGGAAGGGATGGATGTCGTCATTGTGGAGATTGGCGGCACCATTGGCGATATCGAAAGTCTGCCCTTTCTTGAAGCCATCCGTCAGTTCAAGGCGGATGTGGGCAAGGATAACGTCATTTATATCCATTTGACCCTGGTTCCCTATATCGGCGCTGCCGGAGAGCTGAAAACCAAGCCGACCCAGCACAGTGTCAAGGAGCTGAGAAGCATCGGCATTCATGCGGACATTCTGCTGTGTCGGGCTGACCGGTATCTGGCCAAGGACATCAAATCCAAAATCGCCCTGTTCTGCAATGTCAGTGAAGATGCCGTGATATCCGCCAAGGATGTGGACTGTATCTATGAGGTGCCGCTGAATTTTCATAAAGAAGGCCTCGATGACAAAATTGTGGAGCTGCTTCATATCTGGACACGTACTCCGCGGTTACAGGCATGGGAAAGCCTGATCAGCCAAATTCAAACATTTCAGAATTCTGTCACGATTGCCATTGTTGGCAAATATGTGGACTTGACCGAATCCTACAAGAGCCTGAATGAATCCCTGTATCATGGGGGATATGCCAACAACTGCAAGGTCAATCTGATATTTGTGGACTCCGAAACCATTACTCCGGACAACGTCCGGGACACACTATCCGGCGCAGATGGAATTCTGGTTCCCGGAGGATTTGGATCCCGTGGGGTTCCTGGCAAAATCAGCGCCGTTCAATATGCGCGGGAGTGCCGGATTCCATTTTTTGGAATCTGTCTGGGGATGCAGATTGCGATGATTGAATTTGCCCGGAATGTGGCAGGAATTCCGGGTGCGCACAGTTCAGAATTTGATGAAAATGCCGTTGATCCCGTCATTTATCTGATGATGGAATGGTATGATGAACGGGCCGGGGCTGTTCAGAAACGGGATGCCTCATCCCAAAAGGGCGCGACCATGCGATTGGGGGCCTATGCCTGCAACATTACACCGGGTAGTTTGGCGCACCGGGCGTATGGCGTCGACCAGATTGTTGAACGGCACCGGCACCGGTATGAGTTCAATGCGGCGTATCGGAGCGTACTGGAACGCCACGGTCTTTTGATCAGCGGCATTTCACCGACCGGAGAGTTGATTGAAATCGTGGAAATTGCCGATCATCCCTGGTTTCTGGGATGTCAGTTCCATCCCGAATTCAAGTCCAGACCAATGGAACCCCATCCCCTGTTTCGGGATTTTATTGCGGCGACAGTGGCATATAAAAATAAAAAGGGATCAGAGGCCGGAGGTCAGAAGTCGGAAGATTGACATTGGGTGTTTTATATTCCGGGTGAAAATTAACGTAGAGACGCAATGCATTGCGTCTCTACCAGGCCATCCCCGACCGATAACGCACCCAAAATCTTTATTTTGAAAGCTATAGTTGACAGTATTTCTGGTAAAGGGCTGGCATCTGCGGGTTGTATCCGAAAAATCAATAATTATCTTGACAGATATATAGATATTTGGTTAGTATTACTGGTTAAATTTTAAAAAATACAAGCAGTGGCATTCATGTCAGGTCCCTATTCGGATATCTTCCCAAAAGGGGCTTTTTTATTTTCTGAAACAGCCCGATTCGCCTGCAATCATCCCAATAGCTTTTAAGATAATGATTTTGGGTGCATTGTCTGTTGGGGAAGTACGGAAAACGACCGATCTCCTTTTGGCCGCCTTCCCAAAATAATTATCTGAAAAGCTATGGTAACTGATCGGAATCAATTTGATCCGGCGTCACGTTTGACGCTAACACACCTGCAGGGGAATGCCCCTGTTTTGTACCAGACTGGATTCAAGGAAACAGGAAGATGGAAAAGCAGATTCAACAGGTTCGAAATATTGGCATCAGCGCGCATATCGATTCCGGAAAAACCACGCTGACCGAAAGAATACTTTACTATACCAACCGGATTCATGCCATTCATGATGTCAAGGGCAAGGATGGTATCGGCGCAACCATGGATTCCATGGAGCTTGAAAAGGAGCGGGGTATCACCATTGCCTCCGCCGCCACGTACTGCGAGTGGAAAGACTATCAGATCAACATTATCGATACGCCGGGCCATGTGGATTTTACCATCGAGGTCGAACGGTCTTTGCGGGTTCTGGACACGGCGATTCTTGTTTTGTGTTCGGTCGGCGGGGTTCAGTCCCAATCCATTACCGTTGATCAGCAGATGAAACGTTACAAAGTCCCCTGCCTGGCATTCATCAACAAATGTGACCGCAGCGGCGCCAATCCATTCCGCGTCATTCAGCAACTTCGGGAAAAACTGGGTCACAATGCCGTGGCCATGCAGATTCCCATTGGTCTGGAATCCGATTTTAACGGGGTCATCGATCTGATTGAGATGAAAGCCCTGTATTTTGACGGGGACAATGGCCAGATCATTCGGGAAGAGGCAATTCCGGATTCGCAGGTTGCGGAAGCCCGATCATATCGGGAACAACTTCTGGACGCGGTCTCGGTTTTTTCGGATGAACTGACCGAAGCCATTCTGGAAGAAGGCGACATATCTCCGGCCATGATTTTTTCCGCCGTGCAAAATGGGACACTGACCCGGGAACTGACACCGGTTTTTATGGGATCGGCCTATCGGAACAAAGGGGTTCAGCCCCTGCTGGATGCCGTTGTCAACCTGCTTCCCTGCCCGGCGCAAATTCAGCATCAGGCCCTGGATATGGAAAACAACGAAATGCCGGTCGATCTGACAACCGATCCGGATCTGCCGGTCGTGGCCCTGGCATTCAAACTGGAAGACGGACAGTATGGTCAATTGACCTATATCCGCGTCTATCAGGGTGCCATTGCAAAAGGATCCACCATTATCAATTCCAGAACCGGCAAAAAAGTCAAAGTCGGACGTGTGGTTCGGATGCATGCCGATCAGATGGAAGATATCGATGGCATTCCGGCCGGATATATCGGCGCCCTGTTCGGTATCGACTGTGCATCGGGTGATACCTTTGTATCGGTTGGAACCCGTCTCAGCATGACATCCATGTTTGTTCCCAAACCGGTGATTTCCCTGTCCATCATGCCCAAAGATAACAAATCCCAGATCAACATGTCCAAGGCACTGAACCGGTTCACCAAGGAAGACCCCACATTCAAGGCCCATTTTAATGATGAGACCAACGAAACCATTATCGAGGGAATGGGCGAGCTTCATCTGGATGTTTATGTGGAACGGATGCGGCGGGAATACAGTGCCGAAGTGACGACCGGTATTCCCCAGGTCGCCTATCGGGAAACCATTACCCGAACCGGTGAATTCAACTACACCCATAAAAAGCAAACCGGCGGCGCCGGTCAGTACGGCCGGATTGCCGGTTATATCGAACCCTGTGAGGAAGATTTCATCTTTGACAATCAGGTCACGGGAGGCTCCATTCCCACCCAGTATATTGCGGCATGCGAAAAGGGTTTCAAATTGTGTACTCCCAAAGGGCCGCTCATGGGGTTTCCGGTCACCGGAGTCCGGATTGTCATCAACGATGGGGCATCCCATTCCGTGGATTCATCGGATATGGCGTTTCAGGCTGCTGCACGCGGGGCATTTCTGGAAGGCTATCGCAAGGCCAAACCCGTTATCCATGAACCCATCATGAAGGTGGTGGTTGAAACCCCGACCGAATTTCAGGGATCGGCCATGGGGCTTTTGAATCAGAGACGCGGCATGATCGTTGGCGCTCAGGATGAAGGACAATTCTGCGTCATTGAATCCCAGGTTCCCCTGGCGGAGATGTTTGGATTTTCCACGGTGCTCAGATCCTCAACCCAGGGGAAAGCCCAGTTTACCATGGAATTTGCCACCTACCGGCAAGTTCCCCAGGCCATTGCCGATTTACTGATCAAAAAGGCCTCCGAAGGCAAAAAAAATGCGGCATAGAGGTCGACCGCTTGCATCCGTCCGGATGGCAACATCGACGCCTCAGCTTGCTCGAATCATTTATATCAAAGAAAGGAATCTGTCCATGGCGATTCACGATATCCTGCTGCACAGTCCACTCCGACTGCTTGGGGATGAAACCGGGGATATTTTTCAACCCGGAAAACTGGGTGCGGTGATGGCCGACCCGGGTGTTGGAAAAACATCCCTGATGGTTCAACTGGCACTGTATGCGCTGTTGTCTGAGAAATTTGTACTGCATATCAGCCTGAATGATCCGGTTAACAAGGTATCCCTGTGGTACGATGAGGTGTTGCGGAATCTGTCCAGCTCCGCCCGGGGCATTCAGATGAATGAAATTTGGGAAACCGTCCTGAAACACCGGTTTATCATGACATTTCAGGTCGAGGGATTCAGTGTTCCCAAGCTGAGGGAACGCTTGACGGATTTGACCGAGCAGTGCATTTTTTCTCCGCAGATGCTGATCATTGACGGGCTTCCGTTTGATCCACCGGCAGAAGACACCCTGCGGTACCTGAAAGAACTGATTCTTCAACAGAACCTCAGCGCCTGGTTTACGGTTCAAACACCGCGCAATGAAGCCGCACCGTTTACACAGGCTTCCGGATCCATAGCAGACCGGTTTGATCTGATGATTTTTCTGAAGCCGGACGGGAAAGAGGTTAAAATCACACCTGTCAAGGGAACGCGAACAGAAACGGGTCCATCTGAACTGTATCTGGATGCCTCGACCATGCTGATTCACCACAGGAAAGATGCCGCATAAACGATCATGAAGCCTTTGGGAGAGTTGCCCTCACAACAGATGACCCCGTGTCAGGCAACTCGCTGTTACGCCACATATGAACAACGGGAAGACGCTTTCAGACACAGTGTCTTCTCGTTGATCCCCCGCAAATATTTGGGGCCGGGAACATTCTGGTCCGATTTTCAGTCGATCACAGCCTCTTTTCAAACCCGCTTGCCCAATCTGGGAACCATTGCCTGCATCACCAGCAATCCAAGGGACTGTCTGGCGCTGGGTACACCCTGGCAGGAGTTGTCTGCTGCCATTCTGCGCACCAGACAGCATCATCCGCATTTTTCAGAAACCCCGGAATCTGTCGCTGCAGCATTTGATCTGACAGATCAGCTCATGCAGCCGGTCCGGACACTCTCCGGGGGGGAAGCCGTCAAACTGGCCCTGGCCAAAACCTGGATTGTTTGTTCGTGCTGTCAGAAACTGGTGGCAGCCAGCCCCTGCAACTGGTTATCCCAATCCAACCGGATTCTTTTTGATCGGGTCATCACGCGGTATCTGGAACAGGATAAAGAAGTCGCCCTGTTTTCACTGGATGGAGAAGACGCGAATCAGCCGGTTTCCTGTTCCATTTCAGGTGACAATGGGATTGATTTTGAGATTGTCTTTCAGCAGGTCCAAATCCCGTTGGGTGATCCGTTGAGTCTGGATGAATCAAACCGGGTGATGGCTCGGGTTTCTGATGACATAATCCGGTTGATATCCCCCTGCCTGATTCAGGGAGACAACGGCCAGGGAAAAAGCCTGATCGCAAAGATACTTTCCGAATCGATTCCCTGCCAGGGGCGGGTGGAAATTCATTCCGACCCAAAAGCTTCCGGCGCCAGGCTGATCTTTCAGGATATGACCGCTCAAACCCTGTTTCGGTCATTCAACCAGATTGTGTCATCGACAGGAAAACTGGAGAAAAATGTTATGACAGGTATCTATCAGGAAATTATGCGGATGGTTTCTCTGTCTCACACCCGGGCAGGATTGACAGCACCGGTTAAAACAGACTTGCTGCCAACCGGCTGGGGCAGCCTTCTGGAACTGAAAGTCGCTCTGGCCGCCGCCAGACTCCTTCATCAGCCTTCCGCCCTCATTCTGGATGAACCGGACTGGGGTCTCAGCCAGTTTGCTGCCGGGGCCTTTGTCAGTGGCGTCATTGCGGCTGCTCATGTCCGGCATGTCCCGCTCATCCTGATTACCCATAAACCCTGGTGGTGCGGGATTGCCAAAAGTGGATTACAGGCGGTCAAAAGTCCGATGATCAAAAATGCGCAGAGCCAGCGGGAATTCTGGATCGGGCTGAATAGAATCTGATTATATCGGACTTGGGGGTTGTATGATTAATCGTCGTAATTTCGATCTATTAGCCCCGTAGGGGCGGCCTGTTTGTAGAAATTGACAGAATACAATCCATCAAGCTCCATCGGAGCGACCTGTTTCGAACGACAACAGGTCGCCCCCACGGGGCTTGACGGAATAGAGGGTTGTCATCACTACAAACAGAATGCTCCTACGGAGCTTTATCGGATTTTTGGCACTGCAAATTTGTCTGCCCCAAAATCCGTTATATAATCAGTAACCATCGGGCACGGGCCACGGTAAGCACATCCCAGATTATTGAGCTGTTACAAATCCAGAAGCACCTGATACAAAGATTCCGAATGCGCAGGCAACCCGTCATGAATGATGGCCATTTCCGGGGCCTTGGGGTTATAGGCATTGACAACGGCTGTACAAAGCTGATGAACATCGTCATGCGTCATGGTATGGGCATAGTCCAGAAAACAGGCGGCCGGGGATTTGGAAAAATTCCGAAAGGGTTCTTTTTTCATCAGCCCATCCATGAATCCGGCCACGGTAGCCCTGACCCCAGCGGAATCGGCCCATATATAATCTCCGGTTCCATCCACCCGATCCAGTCGGGTTCGAATGGACAGATTACATAAAAACAGCATCACGGATAAAAAAACATCCTCCGGACGATCAATTTCCAGATCAAGCATGGAACCATACTGGCGAATGGTGACCAGTCGGACATCCACCCGATCTTCTTTTATCCGAATGATAAAATCTCCGGCCGCATGATGCCACGGGAAAATCTGGTCTCCGGTATCGGGCTGATAAAAACAGGTCAGGATTTCGGCGATCTTACGGTATAACAGATCCGTCTGATTCCGGCTGAGCCACTGATTTTCATTTGTGGCATTCCAGACGACAATCCCCTGGTTCCCGTCATCCGGATTTCGGGATATATGCCATTCATGAAATCCATCCAGCCATTGCGCGGAAAAAATCCACACGTCAAGACCCGATGCCAGTCTGTTTTTTTTCAGATCGATCACTTCCGGCAAAAACAGGCCGCATCCGGTTTGCTTCAGACGATTCAGGAGTTCGAATTCATTTTCTGCCGTCACCATGCCCGATTTTGACAGGGCGACATTGACCAGAAACGACAGAACCACACCATTCAGGCAGATATCGATCCGGCCTGGATGATAAAATTCACCATGCTTGATCAGATGAATCGCAATCCGGTCAATATCCCGAAGGGTTGGGGCATTTTCAAACAGCCTGTCAATGGCATGCTGCAGGCAAATGCCGTCGTCCTGTTCCAGAAAGACCTGAACCGCTTTAAAATAATCCCCATAAGTGACCGGACTCTGAATGGAATTTGGGTCCGGATGAATGGGAAACGCATCATGCCAGATACCTGTTTCGGGCTGAACCTGCAAATCCTGTTCACCAATCCAGTAAGAAAAGGAAATTGGATGCTTTTTGAAATAACCCTGAACCGGCATCACGGCGTGGCCGCATCTTCTGAATCCGACCCGACCGGAGCCGGTTTGAGGCGGGCTTTAATTTCTTGAATTTCATCCAGAATTTCAGGCGCAACCTCATACGCCAGGGCCACCGCCCGGTCGCAATGCCAAACAGCAGACACGTCGTCGCCTTTTTCCAGATAGGCAATGGTCAGATTGTTATGGGCGACGGCAAAATCCGGTTCCAGTTCCAGGGCTTTTTTGTTGGTTTCAATACATTTTTCAATATCGCCTTTTATCAGATAGGCATTGGCCAAGGTGGTAAAGGCCTGAATAAACCGAAAATTGAAAAATGTGGCCCGCTCGAGCGCCACAATGGCATCATCGATATTGCCTTTTTGCATATGCACAAATCCGATATTCCCATACCCTTCTGAAAAGCCGGGTCTGGCCTTGACCGCCTGCTGGTTATAGGCCAGACATCCGTCCAGATCGCCCCGGTTCAGACAGATTCCGCCCAACTGGACATAGGCCTCTGCCAGGCTTGGACTGCATTCCAGCGCCTCGAAAAATTCCTTTTCGGCTTCTTCAAATTTTCGCAACCCCAACAGACCCACACCCAGGTTATAATGGGATGTACCGCATTCCGGATTTGAGGAAATGGCCATCCGTTGTTGCTCGATATACTCTTCCGCATTTTTTGCTTTTTCCATTACATTGTCCTTTTATTGTAAAAAAAATCGTCTTTCATTTCCTGTTGCCAATCGATTTTAAATCGTCTTGCAATCATTCCAGTCGCTTCATTTCCATGTATGAAAACAATATATTGACCCCCCGACCCCCACCTGCCGGTTGGAGGAGCGCTAAAGGCCAATTTGGCTGTCAGAAGATCGCAAAGGACCGCGACATCCTGATAACGCTGGACAGCATCGATATACCGTTGCGGAAAAACCGGCCAGGCAAATCCGTCGAACGTTGCGCCTCTGCGCCTTTGCCACCTTATCCCTGTTTACCTCATTCCGGTTCACAGATGCGAATGACCACCAGCGTGATATCATCCAGCACCGGTTGACCGGCCCTGAATTCGTGAATGGCGTCGATGATGGCATCCAGAATCTGATTGGCCGATTTCCGGCAGTTCTCCCGAATGATCTGATTCATTCGGGATTTGCCATAGCGCTCACCATTCGGGCTTTCGGTTTCCCATATGCCATCTGTTCCAATGACAATAATCTGGCCCGGATGCCATCCCGTCCGATAATTGTCCTCATAAACCCAGTCCTCATCCAGACCCAAAACAATGCCGATGCCACCCAGCTCCTCAAACCGGTCTTCGGCCGGGTCATAGAGAACCGCCGGGTCATGCCCGGCCCGGACCCAGGACAGCTTCTGGTGTGTGACATCGAGGGTCATCAGAAACAGTGTCATGAATGCACCGGACTCGGCCGTATCCATACAGAGCAGATGATTGACGCGGGAAAGGGTTTCGGCCAAAGATTTTTCTGCCGATATCTGACTGCGCAGCAATGCACGAACCGTGGTCATCAGAAGCGCCGCTGCCACCCCATGTTCGGCCCCGTCTCCCACGGCCACCCCGATCCGGTGATGGTCCGTCTCGGGAAATTCCAGAAGATCATAATAATCTCCCCCGGTTTCATCACAGTATAGACTTTTTCCGGCAATATCGAGGCTGTCAAATCGGACCGTTTTCTGGGGCAGCAGATTCTGCTGAACCGCCATGGCCAGATCCAGGGATGCCTTCATGCGAAGCCGGTCCTGCAAATGACAGGACATCTGGTTGAAACTGCGGATCAATTCACCCACCTCGTCCCGGCTGGTTACAGAAAGATCGGATGCAAAAACTCCGTCTGCCAGCTTTTTGGCCGCTTCAGACACCTGACGGATGGATGAAACCGGTCCGGAGAGTGTCCGGTGAATCAGGGTCACGATAATCAGGATGGTGACAATACTCAGCAGAAAATAGTAATTCCGGAATTTCACAATGGGTTGCAGAATTTCTTTCCCGGGTGCAAACATCACCAGATACCAGGGCGCCTCGACCAGCCTGTAAAATCCGCAGATTTCGGAAACCGGGAAACCGCTTCCAAACACGATGCCATAGGATTTTTCACCAATTGACTCCAGGACGGTTGACTCCAGTTCATCTCCGGTATCGCCCAGAATCTGCCGTTTTTCCGGATTGGTTGCGGCCAGAATCCGGCCGGACGCATCCACCAGAAAGGCCTTGTGGCTCTGCCACCATCCCGAGGTCTTGACGGTTTCAATCACATGGTCAAACCGGATGACAACCTCCAGCCTGCCCACGGGCTGACCCTTTGAATTGGTGAGATTGGAAACCAGAACAACTGCATCACTTTGGGATTCGGCATGATACCGGGGCGGGGAGACATCCACCGTACCCGGACGCCGTTTCTGTCCGCCGGCATGATCCGATTTCAAATCGGCCATGCGGCCCGATTGACGCGGTGAACCGGCGGAAGTCTGAGGAAACGTATCGCATGCGTCAGGGGTAGTCAGGCTCACGTCCATCACGCCATCCATTTCCGCCAGCCGGCGGATAATCAAATCCTGAATCTGGCCTGATCCGGCTTTACCGGAATTGCCATGAAGCATCTCCACCCATTTTTTGGGGGCATCGAGGCGCATGTCCACATGATGGGCAGCCCGCTGAAGTTTCAGGATGGCCGCCTCTCCCCATTGGGTCAACAATGTGGTTCGGGCATACCAGAAACCGGAAAATCCCATGCCCGCCATCAGCACAACGACCGGAATCAACACAAAAAACACAAGCCGCTTGCGAAGGCTTTTGGGTGAAAACCGCAATGTGTCTATCGAAGTCCCCATGGATCCGATTCTGTGGGAAGCAAATTTTTTTTGGCCGTGTTACAGTCTTTGCAGGCCGGGATCACATTGCCCTTCGTGCTTCTACCACCCCGGGCAATGGGGACGATATGATCCATGGTCAGCTCTCCCGGCGGTGTTTCCGCGCCGCAATATCCGCATTTGCCTTTGGCGCATTGCCGCTTCCACCACTGTGTGGCCCGAAGCTCGCGGGCCTTGCGACGTTCCCGGCTGATATCCTCCAGCTCCAGATCACAGGCAAACGGTTTCATCTGTCAGTCCCATATTCCGAATCCATAATTTGACCTGCTCCAGCAACAGCCCATAATAGGCTTCTGATCCGCCAAGCCCCTGTCTGCCAAAAAAATAATTGATTTCCAGAAAAAGGGGGTCCGGTTCATTGATATCCGGGGCAAAAATAATATCAAAACCGGCCAGATCGATGCGGGTTTTCTCGCACAGATTCCATACCGCAGACTGTGCCTGGTGCTGCCGTTCGGGAAATGCCGTGGTGTCAATGCGCCCACCTTTTGCAATGCCGGCATAAAAATTGTCCGGATTTGACGGAATCCGCCAGTACGAAATCAGTTTCTGCCCCACCACCACGACCCGAAGCGTCTTGTTGGCGCCCGGGACATACTGCTGAAGCATGAATCCGTTTTGGCCGCTGACTTCATACCGTTCGATGGCCTGAAACAGATTCCGCCAGTCATCCGGGGTTTTTGTCAGAAATACGGTTTCACCCTCCCCACCCCAGTTCAGCTTGACCACAAACGGCCAGTTGAACGGCAATATGCGGCCATTATCACTTTCTGTCATAAATTCATGCGTATCTGAATACAGAACCGTTTGGGGAAAACAAACGCCCTGTTCCTCAAAAAGCCGAATCTGCCCCATTTTTCCGGGATGGCTGAAGCGGGTGTCATAATTGGGAAAAACATGGGCGCAGCCATTTCTGGCCATTTCATACAGATCCTGACGGCATCCCTGTGGCAGAATGACGGCATCCGCCGATTGGATCACGGCCAAATCCGTTGCATCGGGTTTCCGACCGGCACACAGACGATTGACATCCGCGGCAATGCACGGGTGAAACGAAACGATCATCCGTAACCAAACCGATCCAGTGCTTTTGAATCCCGGCTCCAGTTTTTCTGAATCCGGACAAACAGCTTTAAAAATACCGGGGATTCGACCATCTCCTCGATTTCTTTTCGGGCGGTTTCACCGATCCGCTTGAGCCGCTCACCGCCCTTGCCGATAATGATGCCTTTTTGTGAATCCCGCTCCACATGTATGGTGGCGTGAATCCGGGTCAGTGGCTTTTTGGGTTCTTCGGTAAACGATTCGATTGTCACGGCAACCGCATAGGGAATTTCCTCTCCGGTAAACCGGAACACTTTTTCCCGGATGATTTCAGCCGCCAGAAACCGCATGGAGACATCGGTAATGCTGTCTGTCGGAAACAGTGCCGGTCCTTTGGGAAGAACCGCTTCCAGCTCATCCAGCAGCACGCCGGTCTGCTCTCCCTTCAGGGCAGATATGGGAACAATTGCCTTAAACCCATACAGATTTTTCCATCTGTCCATCAACGCCAGGAGTTCCGGCTTTTTGATCAGATCGATCTTGTTCAGGGCCAGAAGCGTCGGCAGATTCTGATGTTTGAGGGCGGATTGAATCAGAGCCTCGGATTCCCGGTCCGGCCGGGACGCATCGATGACCAGAAGAATGGCATCCACACTGCTGATGGCGGCCAGTGCCTGGCTGACAATTCGCTCATGAAGTCTGCCGTCCGCTTTATGAATGCCCGGCGTATCCAGAAAAATCAACTGGGAAGACGGCCGATGCACAATTCCCGTAACCCGGTTTCGGGTCGTCTGCGGCCTGTTGGATGTGATGGAAATCTTCTGGCCCGTCAGGTGATTGAGCAGGGTGGACTTTCCCACATTGGGCGCCCCGATGATGGTCACAAATCCGCAGCGAAAAATTTCATTATTTTCAGGAGATTGATTCATTTTGCACCTCCGCTGTCAATCCATCCGGGGATTGTGTATCGAAAGAATCCGGCTGACTCAACCAGGGTGAAATGGCTGCCCATGCCGGCTCAACGCCCAGCGATGTCTTGGCCGAAAACACGACCATATTTTCCCGAATGAAGCCAAACGCATCGGCAATCAGTTTGGCCTGATTGCGCTGGTTGGCAATCGTCAGCTTGTCCGCCTTGGTCACCACCGGAACAATGGGGATGTCATACTGATCCAGCCAGTCTTTCATGACCCGGTCCTTTGTATCCGGATCACGGCGGATGTCAATGATCATCACGACGCACCGAAGGCAGGTTCTACCGGACAGATACGTTTCGATCATGATTTTCCAGGCTTTTTTTTCCGATACCGATGTTCTTGCAAAACCATATCCAGGCAGATCCACAAGCCGGAACTGGCCGTTAATATCAAAAAAATTGATCAGACGGGTACACCCCGGAGTGGAACTTGTTTTAACCAGATGCTTTCGATTGACCAGGCGATTGATCATGGACGACTTGCCCACGTTGGATCGGCCGATAAACGCAATTTCAGGCAGATATCCCTCCGGATAATGGACCGGCTGGGTCGCACTTTTGATGAATTCGGCAGAAATAATTTTCATAATGGATTGGTTCAGAGCCTGTTTGAAGATTCTGGATCAGGTCCGATAACAAAGCGAAAAGCGCATCAAAAGCGGAGCATACGCGTAGTATGTGAGCATTTTGAGGCGCTTTTCAACACAGTTAGCGGGCCTCAGACGGGATATTCAAACAGGCTCTCAGATTCCTTCCTGACCTCTGATCTTTAGATAGGCTTCCAGGCGGTTCATGCCTTCGGCGATGTTCTCGATTGAATTGGCGTAAGAAAACCGCAGATACCCTTCGCCACCGGTTCCGAAATCAATTCCCGGTGCAACCCCGACCCGGGCGTTTTTGAGGATGTCAAACGCCAGTCGATACGAATCGGAAGAAATATGGCTGGCATTGGCAAACACATAAAACGCTCCGGTGGGCTCTACGGTGATGCCAAGCCCGATTTCCCGAAGTCGTTTGATCATGAATTGCCGTCTTTCATCATAAATCGTTTTCATCCGCAGCACATCGGGTCCGGCATGTTTCAGGGCTGCGATACCGGCTTTCTGAACCATGGAATTGGCGGAAATGAAAAAATTCTGATGAATTTTCTGAATGGGCCGGATAAAGTGTTTGGGCGCAATCACATAGCCCAGTCGCAGCCCGGTCATGGCATACAACTTTGAAAAACCGTTCAGCACAAAGGCATGATCCGTAAATTCCAGAATGGAATGTTCTTTTCCGTCATAGACCAGACCATGATAAATTTCATCCGACACGATATAGGGTGACAGACCGGCAATTTCTGTCATCCGGTCTTCTGTCAGCAGATTTCCGGTGGGATTGGATGGCGAATTGATAAAAATGGCCCGGGTTCGGGGCGATATTTTTTCCTGAATGGCCTCTGTCCGATACTGGAACCCGTCCGCCTCATACACCGGAACCGCTACGGGGACGCCATCCACAAAGCGGATAAAATTGGGATAACAGGCATAATGCGGATTGGATATGATGACCTCGTCGCCGGGTTCCAACAGGGCGGAAAACAGCATGAACATGGTGGGGGATGTGCCGGATGACACCACAATCTGATCCGGATGGACTGTCACCCGGTACGTGTCAAAATAATATGCGCATATGGCTTCACGAAGCTCCAGAAGTCCCAGGCTGTGGGTATAATGGGTAAATCCGTCCATAATGGCTTTGCAGGCGGCTTCCTTGATGCAGTCCGGCGTATCGAAGTCGGGTTCGCCCACTTCCAGATGCACGATATGGTCTCCCCGGCATTCCATGTCACAGGCCTTTTCCAGCACGTCCATCACAATGAACGAACTCATTTCGCGGGTTCGTTTTGAAATATCAGATACATGATGTTCAGGCATAATGTGATCCTTTCAACTGCATATAATCCATAATCCGGTCATGGGCTTCGGTTTCGCTGGATAAATGGCGGATCGACTCCCGAAACCCCGAACTGTGAGGCATGCCATGAACAAACCAGCCCAGCCTGGAGCGCATCATTCGGCATGCCAGTGATTCTCCCCAATATAGCACAGATTCATGCAGATAAGACAGCATCATGTTGATCCGCATCGGGGTATCCACCGGTTGAACCGGAATGCCATCCCATGCATGGTGTATCTGCTCAAATATCCAGGGATTTCCAATGGCGTGACGGCCGACCATTACAGCGTCACAACCGGTTTCGCTCAGCATTTTTACAGCAGATTCGGCCGACACAATGTCTCCGTTACCGATAACCGGAATCTGAACCGCCTGTTTGACCGCAGCGATAATACGCCAGTCCGCGTCACCCCGAAACCCCTGTAGCGCTGATCGCGGATGAACGGCAATGGCATCCACTCCGGCATCCTGTGCGATTTTGGCAAGCGCTATAGCCTCAAGACCGGATGGATTCCAGCCGCTTCTGATTTTGATGGTCAGGGGAATGCCAATGGCTTTCCTGACCGCATCCAGCAGGTGCATGGCCTTTTGAGGCTCTTTCATCAGGGCGGCGCCTGCCCCGGTTTTGATCACTTTTTTAACCGAACAGCCAAAATTGATATCCAGAATCGCGGCGCCGGATTCCGCTGCAATGACGGCAGCCCGGGCCATCAGATCCGGGTCTGACCCGAAAATCTGGACGGACAGCGGAAATTCTTCAGGACGGGTATCCAGCATTTTTCGGGTTTTGGCCGATCCGTATATGAGCCCGTTGGCGCTGATCATTTCGGAACAGACCAGACCGCATCCGGCCCGTTTGACCATCAGCCGGAATGGCAGGTCGGTAATGGCGGCCAGCGGCGCCATGACTGTCGGGCGGGTCAGAACCAGCGGCCCGATATTCATTCGGTTATCCCGGAAATGGTGCCGGATTGGCATAACAGAACAGGCAGTTGTGAAAACAGGGGTGAAGCCGGTAGGAACCGATGTCGGTGGATACCCGGCACCCGCAACCCTGTTTGATTCGCTGGCCCGTGTCCGGTTGCAGGGAAACATTTCCGCCATATATCTGAAGCAGCAGGTGGTTGGGAATGCATGAACTTTTTCTGATTTTGGATTGTTCCGGCAACCTGTCAAAAACGTCATTTTCACAGCAGGTACAAAGGCCAATGCCCCGGGCAGAAAGAATCTGCTCCAGACCGGTCAGAATGTCAACCCGACGCGTCAATGGCGGTTCGATAAAACAAATGCCTGCTGCATTGGCACGTTTGCTGACTTTGGCATAAATATCCAGAAAACTGACGATGCAGGTGGTGATTTCTGCAGAGGCGGCTGCATCGGCAATCCGGACAAAATCAGTCATATTGTCGGTTTCATCGCCATTGGCATTTCGATAAACGCATATGGGATCGAATCGCCAGTAGATACACCGGGGATCGACCAGGCGGCCGAGCTGGATCATCTGGTTGAGGCGTTCAGACAGCGGCGGAACATGAGGCTCCAACAGAGCGGATTCGGAATTGACGGTAAAATTGAAAAAAAGCCGATAGCCGGATGAGATCAACTGATCCGCATATCCCCCATGCAGAAATCCGGCATAATTCTTTGACCAGAATACCAGGGTGTGGACATCCTCCGGAAGGCTTGAAATACGGGATATTTTCTGATTATAGGGATTTTGGACCTCAAAAAAACCCTGGCGGATTTGCTGCATGAACCAGTCCATATAAAAGGCCGGGATATCGGTCCGCCGGGATGCTGAAATTACGCGATTATGCATAATGCCGGAATGTCGAAATGCCGAAATACGGAAATGCCGGGATGCTGGAATACCGGCATTTCCGTATTATCGATATTATTTTAAAATCTGTTCGACCTCTTTCAGGCTGGTGATATGAAACCGGGCATCCAGCGCCGGATTCTGATAGGCGACAAACGGCACGCCTGCCCCTTTTGCAGCGGCTTCATCCAGTTCGGAATCGCCGATATAGATAATCTCGTGAGGCGCCACATCAAAATGATCCACGATGCGAATCAGAATATCCGGGTATGGTTTGGCCCTGGGAACATCCAGAGCGCTGACCACCAGATCAAAATCCGATTTCAGATCAAAAACCCTTAGAACTTCCTGGATGGTATTGGTTCGGTTGGTTGCAATGGCGGTTTTGTAACCGGGGCGCAAGGATTGCAGCAACGGCTTCAGTTCGGGCTCCATTTTCATTTTTGCCAACAGTGGTAAATAGGGCATTTGAAGCCGGTAGCGCATGGCCGCCTCAAATTCGTCCGGATCCGTAAATAGGATGGAGAGCACCTTTTCCACCATGTGCATATGGGCCAGCTCGAGCTGATCCGGCGTCATCTCCGGTTTGTCAAAATGCCTCAAAATCTGATCGTAGTATTCCCGGTTGACCTCTTTGGTGTCAAACATGACGCCGTCACAGTCAAAGGCAACAACCCGTATGTTCATTGTCATGGTTTGGGCCTGGCCTCTGAAGGTGCCGGTAGTGGCAGTGGCATCGCACCGCCAGGACCTCCCGGTTTCAGGGGGCCGACAGCCGCGGCGGGGTCCATCACCTGACCATAAACGGTAATTGGCAGTTCTGATCGGATCGCACTGTCTGTTTTCAGATAAATGACATCAAAAAACCGGCCGGGCAGTTTTCTTTCGGCGGTGACATTCAGAATGAACTGTTGTTTTCCGTCAACAGTCGTTTCTTCTACCTGGTATTGAATGCCTTCTCCAATTTTGGCGCGGGCTCCCGTTATTTTAAATGGATATTTGGGCTCTGGAATAACGGTCAGGGCGCCTTTCAATGTTTCGCCGGGTTTTCCCCGAAGAAACAGCTTATTGGGTGCTATCACCGCAAATTTTTCCACATCACCGCTGATCAGAAGGGTGACACTGGGTTGAACCGGATGGCTGGTTTCAACAATGATGCTTTTTTTGAGAAGTGTTCCGCCATATCCGCTGGTATCCACTTTCAATGTAATTTTTCCCTCGCCGCCGGCAGGGATTTGTCTCGAATACGAGACCGCGGTGCACCCTCAGCCGGTTTTGACCTGATGAATCGTCATTTCGTCCGCAGTCTTGTTTTGAACCACAAAATCGTGAATCACTTCGGATCCTTCGACAACCGGATCAAACCGGAAACTGGTTTCCGGAAACATGTCCGACGCAGGCGCAGGCAGGGTGCTGTCCGCAGCCCAAAGACCTGTGGCTGCCAGCAGTACTGCAAACAGAATCGAACAGAAACGTATTCGTTTATTCAAAATTTCCTCCTCCTACCCGTTGGCTTTTATCGTGATTCAGTATTGAGATATGAGTATTGTGTATTGAGAAACAGACTGAGCGTCCGACGGCAGACCTCTTTCTTTAAAACTTTCATAATGTAATTAAACATAAATATTTCAGTATGTTGAGTCAGATTGACGCAGATTTGGACATTTCGATATTTATTAACCAAATAAAAACTATATAGTGTCTGAACGAAAAGTCGGTTTTCAATTTTTGAGGATACCCCCTCACGATGAAAAATGAGTCAACCCGTATCCGCTATAATCGTTTTTGACCAATTTTGTT
>DFZE01000078.1 GCA_002382065.1 Desulfobacteraceae bacterium UBA4064 | reverse complement strand
CACTGGACAATGCCGCCAAAGAGGAAACGGATCAATTTGGCCTTCACGCCCGGCAAAGCCGGTTCAACATTGCCACGGCTACGGATTCGCCGTTCGGAAAATTCAGAACCTATTTTGAAGGGGATTTTTTTGGTTCCGGCGGCAATCAGAATGTCAGCAACTCCTATGGATTGCGGTTGAGACATGCTTACGGAGAACTGGGAAAATTTCTGGCAGGCCAGACATGGACCACATTCGGAATTATGGATTCACTGCCGGAAACCCTGGATTTTGGCGGGCCGGTTGCACAGGTATTTGCCCGACAGGCCATGGTTCGCTGGACAGAGCCATTCAAATGGGGGTCACTGCAGTTTGCGGCTGAAAATCCCAATGCCAGCACATTGAATGCCAACGGCGTCAAATCGGCAACAGATGATGATCACATGCCGGATCTGGTTGGACGCGCAAATTTCAAATCGGCTTTCGGTTCCTATTCTGTCGCGCTTCTTGCCAGACAACTGAGCTGGGACGATGGTATCAACAGTGATGAAACCTGGGGGGGCGCCATCAGCCTGGGCGCGCGGATACCAACGTTTGGCAAAGATGACCTGCGGTTCCAGTTCAACTATGGAAATGCGTTGGGGCGTTATATGACCACCGGCTTTGCCGATATGGTGCTGAATGAAACCAGCACAACGCCGGAAGTCGATACCTTTGATCAGTGGGGCGCAATCATCGCCTACCGGCATTTCTGGCTGGACAATCTGAGATCGAACCTGGTCTATTCTTACGGTGAGGCGGATAACGATCTGGACATTGTGCCCACTGGTGTAAACAGCCAGTTTCAATCCATTCATGGCAATCTGATCTGGAGCCCATGCCACAGAATCGACCTGGGTCTGGAATATCTTTACGGGCTTCGGGAATTGGAAAACGGTGAGGAAGGCGATTTGAACCGGGTACAGTTCAGCGCACAGTATCATTTCTTTTAACTGATTTTAGAATACCCCGTGTTCTGCTGAACCCCGACGAAAGCCGGGGTTCAGGCAACCCATCAGCATGTTCCGGATGCATCACAATTGTGAGTCTTTACAACCATTACGGTCAGATCATCCTCCTGCTCTTCATCCCCCCGAAACTCACTGACAGCATCCAGTATGGACAGCACGATGGCCTTTGCCGGGTGAGCGGTATTCTGCCGAATGACATTTCGCAGGCGATCGCGGCCAAAAAGATCTCCGGCTGAATTGCGGGTTTCGATAATGCCATCCGAAAATATGCACAGAACCAGATCGCAGGAAAGTATCCGGCGTGAAGACACATATGTTGCGCCGTCATCAACACCCAGCGCAATCCCTTCGCCCACGAGGTCCGTAAACATATCCTTTCGGATATCATACAGGATAGCCGGTTCATGCCCGGCGCGAACCCATTCCAGTATCTGATTGTGAAGATCGATACGCGCCAGAAACAGGGTCATGAATTGGGCGTCTTCCGCCATATCCAATGAAAAACAACGATTTACATCATTGAGGATGGCATCGATCGGTCCGGCAATGGTGGCCCGAAGCCGCAGCATGCCCCGGACACTGGCCATCAGGAGGGCTGACGGCATGCCATGCCCGGTCACATCTCCCACGGCCAGACACATTTTTTCATCTTTGCCGGTACACAGATAATCAAAATAATCCCCGCCCGTGTCTTCACAATAGATGGTCATGGCATCGATATCAAACCCCGGCAATACCGGTGGCGCGGCTGGCAGCAGCTTCTGCTGAATTTCCATGGCCACCTCTGCGGATTGCAGCATGCGATAGTGAACCTTCAACTGGGGGCCCACCCGGTTGAATGCTTTGCCGATATCCCCGAATTCATCGTTGGAATCGATGGCCGCCCGCGCATCGAAATCACCGGCAGCCAATCGGCCTGCAACATGAGACAATGTGTCAATGGCCCGGGTGACCCGCCCGGAAAACCACAGTCCGGAAATCAGCACCGCCCCGATCAGAATCAGCAGGCTGATGGCCGTCATTTTTTCAATATTTCCCACCCGCTGAACAATATCGAAACGAAGCGTATCCAGGCTGTTTTGAAGCTTCTGATCAAACGGGCTTGTCAATACAAATCCGGTTCCCTGATGCGGCAGAAGGCCAAACGCCCAAAATTCGGGAGTCGCCGAATGGGTCATTTCCCGAATGCCACTTTTTCGATGGATGATATCCTGAAGCACATTGGACATAAAGCTCATGGTGGCGGTATCCGGGTATATGACGGATTCCGGAACAATGCCCGAAATATCACCGGATGATTCCCGTCTGAATGCCAGCACAATGTGGATGGTAGCGCCTGTTTTTTCAGGTTGTGGCGGAGTGGTCACAATCATCAGTCTTGAACCATCCGGGAGTTCGGACAAAATGGATTCGGGTTCCACAAGGGAATGGAGTGACACAATGATACCGGTCAGACCCGTTTCCATGTTGTCACGCATCAGCGGCATGGAAACAGCCATAACCGGTTTTTTCAGGGCGGAATCGAAATATGGGGCGGACCAGAGCGAATGCTGATCGGAAACGGCTGTATGGAACCAGATCTGTTGCCCTGGATTCGTTGCATCCGAACTATAAGGCTCACCGGGCCAGGCAATGACATCATGGCCCAACAGGGTGATATGCCGGATCGACAGTGCGCCCATATGCCGGGTGATACTGAAAAAACTGTTGGCAAACCGGATCAGGTCAACCGGGTTGATTTTGGGTTCGGCATTGCCCGGATGCCCATACGCCATCAGAATTTGGTGGTCCCGGGTGTTCGCGTCCTCATTATCTTCCAAAAATGACGGCGAAACGAAATCGAACACCAGACGATCATCCGGATTGTGCGATTTCGGGGTAACACCCGGAGCGTTTTCCAGAATCTGTCTGGCTTCCAGCGCCTGAAAAAATAACGCCATTTCAACCTGCTCGCGGCTTCGGGCAATGGATCGGCTGAACTGTCCCGCCAGCAGGCCAAGTCTGTTGACCGCCTCCTCCTTTCGGGACTGCTCCAGTTGATTCAGCAAAGAATCAGCCATCTTGAGTACGTTATGAATGCCATATGTCCGCTGTGCGATAACCGGCAGAATGGACATGACCGTCAGCAGAATCAGCAGTTTCCAGCGGAATTTCATATGGTTGACTCCTTCCGGGATACAGCGTTCGATATATGTTTCATTTTAATTGCATTTTCACGGTAAACGATCATGAATCATTTCGGGAGGTTCATCCCAGTATATAAAAGGTGGCCATGATGATGGCTCCGGCCTGTTCGTAGTGACGCCGTCAGGCGTTTTTGTAAATGCCCTTACGGGCACACGACGAACAGAGGGAAGCATTCCGGTCGAATGCTATTTTCACGGTAA
>DFZE01000160.1:9079-14794 GCA_002382065.1 Desulfobacteraceae bacterium UBA4064 | reverse complement strand
CGTGTCTCATACACGCTTTCTTTGGAAACCATAATGGATCCGCCGGCTGAGGCAATCTGAAACGGAATTTTGTTCTCACGCAGTTTTTCCAGAATAACGCCGGAATCCTCTTCGGATAATCCGGAATACAGTACCTGATAATTGGGTCTTCCACTCAGTACCATGACCAGAATCAATCCAAAAACGGTCAGGCCGACAACCGTTGCCAGGGTGATCTTTTTGGCCAGACTCAACTGGGAGGCAATGACTTTGATCTGGGAAAGAATGTCCTGATATTTCATATTGACATATCCTTATCAAACCTGCATTCGCATGACTTCCTGGTAGGCTTCGATCATTTTGTTACGCACCTGCATTGTCAGATGAAATGATACGCTGGCCTTTTCCATGGCAATCATGGTGTTATGAATATCTTTTTCCTGGCCCGTTGCCAATTTTTCGACAGCCGTATTGGATTCATTTTGCAGTTGATTGACCTGCTGAATGCTTTTTTTGAGCATATCTCCAAATGATGCCGACTCCGGTTTGACAGGACCGGGCTTTCCCAAATGGGAATAGGTCAGTGGCTGTGAATTTGTCTGAATCGAGATGGGATTCATGATTACCGTCCAATCTCCAGGGCTTTCTGAACCATGTTCTTGGATGTGGATAATGCGGTAATATTGGCTTCATAGCTTCTGGATGCCGAGAGCATATCCACCATTTCTTCCATGACATTGATGTTGGGCATGGCCACAAATCCGCGATTATCCGCATCCGGATGAAGTGGATCATATTTCAGGATGGGTTTTCGCTGATCATTGATAATATCAGCGACACTGACCTCCGATGGTCTGGCGCTGATTTTGGCATTCATGATATCCTGAAAATTGTCTTCAGCAGGTTTTGTGGCAAAAACAGCCATTTTCTTCAGATAGGGGCCGCCTTCAGCGGTTTTGGTTGTATGGGTGTTTGCCAGATTGCTTGAAATCAGGTTCATGCGAACCCGCTGTGCCGAAAGACCGGATGAACTGGAATGAAGGGCTTCAAAAAAATTCATGATCACCTCTTGCCGCCGTATATGGCATCTGTTAGTCCTTGAAATTTTTTACCCATGATTTGAGCGGATGCATTATATAACAATCCATTTTCTGCCAGATTTGACATGGTTCGATCCATATCGACGGTATTGCCGTCCTTTTTCATCGTAAATGCCGGTTCATCAACCGGAACCACACCCAACCGGTCCAGTCGATGCTCCCTGAGGGGAAAATGTTCCGGCCGGGTTCGAAAAAGGTCGGTATCATGACCGTTGGAATTGACCTTGTTCATTTCTTCTTCCACCATAACGTCAAAGGCCTTGTAATTCGGGGTGTCCATATTGGCGATATTTGAGGCCAACAGATTATGCCTCTGTGCCCGCAGTCCCAGGTTTTTCTCAACAATCTGCATAGTCGGTCCAAACAATCTTTGAGCATTCATTTTATCTCCCTCCGTTACGTTTACCCGAATAGAAGCAAATTTTATACCATCAAGATGTATTTTTTTTGAATTCAACGGATGATTGAGCAGTTGACGCTTCAAATAAATGTGACACATCGAATCAGATCATAAAAAATAATGACAGTCCTCCCATCAGAACAGATTTTGTGTCACTTCTTTGACAGCCGAATAAAATTATTGACGAGAGCAGACGGAAGTTCGATGTTTGCATGACAACCATGTAGAATTTGCGCCAACTCTGCATGGTGCATCTCCTGTCGATCATCCGCTGGAAGATGCGAAAATAATCGTGGGCTCCTGTTCAACGTCAAAATGAACAACAACCTGCTATGTCTATATATGGCCTTGTAATTGCATATAGCCTTGATCAAGGTGAAATGCATGGCGTGTGGGTATATAGATGGTATCGAAGTTTGGAGCGACACCTGAGAACTCCAGTCGCTTCATGAACGGCTTGTGCGTATATAATTGAATGGAGTGAATTTATGAATCGATTGGTTTGTCGCCTTATTTATTTTTTTTCGATGCTGATCATTCAGCTTGGTATTAACATGCCGTCTGTGAATGCATTTGAACCCTTTTCGGCCGTAACGACCGCCCGGGTGAATATGCGATTCACACCGGACACAAACGGAGAGCTTATAATCAAATTATTGCCAGGTGAACGGCTTACGGTCATTGGATCAGATAATAAATGGCAGCATGTCATTGCCGTCAATCGAAACGTTTTCGGGTGGGTTTTTGGGGATTATGTCAAAAAAACAGGCCATCCGGCAACCGATACCGCGCTGAATCCGGAATCTTCTTCCGGGAAGGTAACAACTGAATCGGATTCCGGGAAATTATTGTCCGTTGCTCAACAGCCTGTGACCCCAACAGTTTCAGAAACAGAACAGGTCGTACCAGAACCGGCATCCGATTTGACACATCATCAGACCGATTCAAAAAACACACCGACTGTATCGGCCAAATCGCAACCGCCTGCCGATGCGTTAGAAAAAGACACTGAACAGTTGATTGAAACAAACATTGCCTCTCCAGATGGCCCGGTAACCGATTTCAAGTTCACCCGGGATGAAGTGGATTTGTCTGGTGACATGGGGTTGATTGAAAAAGCTTCCACAGTCAGCCGACTGATGATGAAACTGTCGTTGGCCCTGTTGTCCATGACGGCTTTTTTCCTTTCCTGTTCATCGGCTCGAATGATTCGGTCATTTTCGGATAAAAACAGGCAATGAATTCAAAGGAAATGTTATGACTCTGAAAACCGGTATGACAGTGGAGGACTATATCCGGAAAACATCCACGACCTATCGATCCGTCACCGTTTCCGGGGTAAAAAAACAGTCTGATTCGACACCGGATGCCCAGTTCAGCGGTATCCTGTCAACTTTTCAAAAACCGGTCCCGACAACAGAGAAAATATCTTTCAAGGGACTGTCTATTGTGGAATATTTGGCGCGGCCTGTTTCTGCAAGGGTAGAAAGACAACCCGATGCAACGGGCAAGATACGAAAGAAGGTCGGTGAATCGGCCCAATCAAAGACGCCTGAATCAGATAAAGCCTGGACACAGCCACCCGAATCCAGCCCTTCAAAACCGCAAGGAATTTCAAACCGTCAGAATGCCGGTGTTTTTAATACGGATACAAAACCGGATATCGGAATCCAGACAAAAGATGTCGCTTCAATTGACAACAGTTTTTCCAGCGGCAATGCCCACATCGATTCGGCTATCGATCAGATTGCGGAAAAATATGGCTTGCCTTCAGATCTGATTCACAGCATGGTTCAGGTCGAGTCCAACTATAAAGTCAATGCGGTATCTCCGGCTGGCGCCCAGGGGCTTATGCAATTGATGCCTGATACTGCAAAAGAGATGGGCGTCACCCATCCTTTCAATATTCGTCAAAATATTGAAGGTGGGGCACGGTATCTGAAAAAAATGCTGGAAACATTCAATGGAAATATGAAAAAAGCGCTTGCGGCCTATAATGCAGGACCTGCAACAGTTAAACGCTATAACGGGGACGTTCCATACCCTGAAACCAGATCCTATGTAAAGCGTATTATGAGCATGAATCAGAATAAATTATCATGATTGCTCGGATTATCGATATGAATGAAAAGGCGCGTGACGGGTCATCCGGGGTATCCGGATGGATCAGTGGCAGAAACAATGCAAAATACTTGCCTTTCAAAATATCATGATTAAATTTTAAAAATCGATTTTATGAATTAAGCTATTCTTCAGGGAAATTTGGAAAGGAACACTCATGAAAAAAGAAGATGCCATTCTGTTCAGTGGCGGCGCAAATGGTGCAGAGGCGGAATTTGGCGCCAATGCAGAAAAACTGGGAATTGAAGAAGTCAATTTTACATTTGAAGGTCACAGCCGGCTGAGGCAGCGTGGATTGCGGGTATTAAATCGTGAAGAACTCAAAAACGGAGATGTCAGTCTGGAATATGTGTCCCAATTGATGAATCGCCGTTATACAGATAATCCGACATTCCGAAAGATTTTGCAAAGTATCTGGTATCAGATCAACAATGGGCAGGAAATTTATGTCATTGGTGAGATACTTCCGGATAAAACCGTAAAAGGCGGAACCGGATGGGGAGCCGAATTCAGCAAACTCTGCAACAAGCCCCTGTATGTGTTTGACCAGAAACTGGATGCCTGGTTTATGTGGAATCATACGGAATGGGTGAAACTGGCAAACGGAAATGAACCGGTCATCTGCCACAATCACTTTGCCGGAACCGGAACCCGTTTTCTGGATGAAAGAGGAAAAAAAGCCATTCAGGAACTTTTTGAACGGTCATTTTCGTGATGGGGTGACAGGCTGCCATAAGTGTCAAAATTTCATTTTGACACTCCGGTGGATCCAGATTGGAACCAAGGAACGTGTACACACCTGACGTCGCCCATGGATCGGCTTTCAGGTGTGAAACCTGCAAACTCAAATCCCAATACTGAAAACTTATGGATTTTCCACATATTCCAGATGATGGCGTTTTATTTTTTCAACAAGTGTGGTCCGCTTGATGTTCAACAGCCTGGCCGCGCTTTTTTTGATGCCATTTGTTTTTTGAAGGGATTGGGCTATCAGGGCTTTTTCAAATTCATTCACTGCCGTGGTCAGACAAATACCATTTTCCGGCAGGCTGGTTACCGGCATACCTTCTGCGGGTTCGGTTTGAATCCTCATTTTTGCAGGTAAATCTTTTGGATAAATTTCACCTTCCCGCGTCAAAACAACCAGTCTTTCCACCAGATTTTTCAATTCTCTGACATTGCCGGGCCATGAATGCATCATCAGATGCTGCATGGTTTTTTCCGAAAATCCGGTTACCCGGGTATTTTTTTTCTGATTCAATGCGGTTAAAAAACCATTGGCCAGCAGGGGAATATCGGTTTTTCGTTCCCGCAGGGGCCCCAGATGAACCGGAATCACATAAAGTCGATAAAAAAGGTCTTCCCGGAATCTTCCCTGTTCTACCGCTTTCTCAAGGTTACGGTGTGTCGCCGCAACAATTCGAACATTGGTTTTGATGGTACTGCATCCGCCTACCCGCTCGAATTCATTTTCCTCAAGTACCCGAAGCAGTTTAACCTGAAGGTCAGGGCTCATGTCACCAATTTCATCCAGGAAAATCGTGCCACCATTGGCCACCTCAAATTTCCCGGGTTTGGAAACGACAGCGCCGGTAAATGCACCTTTGACATGGCCGAACAGTTCGCTTTCCAGGAGATTTTCCGGAATTGCTCCGCAGTTGATCTGGACAAAGGGCTTGCTGCGCCGATATGAATTGTCATGAATGGCTTTGGCAATCAATCCTTTGCCGGTTCCGGTTTCGCCCTGGATGATAATGGTACTGTCGCTGTCTGCCACAGTTTCAATCAATCTGAATACCTCTTGCATACAATCGCTTTGGCCAATTATNNGTCTGTTCCCATGCCCGCTCGTCATATGCCAGATTTTCCATTATCAGATCTCCCCTGCGAATAACGTCATTGTCATCGATTCAAAATCATTCACGCTCTGAAAACAGAACGTCTTGCTCTTGATATTAGGGACAAAGCAATTTGAATGCCACGTATTGCACGGCTGAAATGGATAAAAAATAGTCTTTTTATTCAATAAGATACAATTATGATGGCGGAATTTGGAATAGGGTTGAAAAGAGATTCGGAGATAATGCTCGCAGATTGCGACAATACGTCGGATTG
>DFZE01000160.1:0-9062 GCA_002382065.1 Desulfobacteraceae bacterium UBA4064 | reverse complement strand
AAGTTGCATATTGCGCTGGTTCCCGAGTTGTCGCCTGGGAACCAGCAAATGGCGGGGTATATTTGGATTGAAAACAATGGCCAAGACCCGGATCATATCCAATATGATCCAGAATCTTCAAACAGGCTCTCAGGAGGCAAATCCGGCCAAAGCCTCATCCAGAGTAGCATACACCGGCATTTCGCTTGTTTCCTGAAATCCTTTCAATTCATTGGCAAGGGCTGCTGATCCAACCGCTTTTATCTGAATCCTGACGGATAGAGCGTGTTGCACCATGGCAATAATCATTCTTAAAATCAGCATATTGATTTCTTTTGGTTTTCGAATGTCCAGAATCAGTTTCCCGGTACGGGCTTCAAACATGGATTTCAGCGCCTGCTGAAAAGCCGTGTCAATTTCCGGGACCTGCTGCCGTTCAATCTTGTCTGGAATTGTAAAAACGACCACATCACCCTGCTGTCTGACATAGGACACTCCCTGGCCCTGTGCCGCCTTCGCGGGTTTGAGCGTATAAATTTTGACCACCCGCTCAATCAGTTGTTCGCCTTTGAAGGGTTTGACCATATAGTCTTTGACACCCATTTTTAAAATTTGCATGACATTGTCTTTACCCGATTCAGCGGTCAGCATGATCACCGGGATATCTTTCAAATTGGGTTGCCCTTTCAGTTTGGTGAGCATTTCGACGCCTGTCATCACCGGCATGGTGATGTCCAGAATGATCAGGTCAATTTTTTCCCGACCCAGGATGGCAAGTCCCTCAATACCATTTTCGGCTTCCTTGACGTCGCAATCATACGGCACGAATGCTTTGGCTACAATTTTTCGAATGGTTTTGCTGTCATCCACAGCAAGTACGTGTAATGTCATACCTTATCCTCCTGGACAATTATCATTAATAATCTTGATCAAGGGCTTGATCACCCCCAGGCATGAAAATGATATNNCTGTTTGTAGAAATTGATGCAGTTATTCCCATCAAGCTCCATCGGAGCGGCCTGTAACCGAAATACACAGGCCGCCCCTACGGGGCTTGATGGAATTATTTCAACCTCATTCTACAAACAGGACGCTCCTACGGAGCTTGATGGTATATGTTTATTAACTGCATATCAAAACTCATGATCAAGGGCTTGCTCATCCCCGGAAATGAAAATGACTATTTCCGATTTTAACCTGAACCCTACACCCTGACCCCTTCAGTTAATTGACAGATTTGATAAAAACCTCAATCAAGGCAATTTGCCCCTGATATTGAAATGCAATTTGCTCATGTCTGACCCATCCCATGGATTCTATCCTGAAATCGCTGCCCCGGGTGATGCTGGGGATGGACAACTGGCAGGCAAACCCGGCATCGCAAAGCCGGGATTTCATGTCGCCGCCAATCATGTTGCTGACTTCTCCGATGACATCATTGACTTCATCTTCATCCTCCATTTCATCGGGTTCCATGCCCAGCATGGCCGCAGCCATCATTTTGGCAAACAAATCCGAAACATGAATGCAGATATTTCCCATCGCTTCTCCGGCAAAGCTGACTGTTCCAACCACCTTGCTTCCAGAAATAGTTTCCTTTTTGGAAATTTCAACCGGATCCAGTTTCATGGACAGCATGGTGCCGAAAACATCCCGGGTTGAATTCTCGGCAAATGTTTTTAAATCCACCTGATTGATCTGAGTCATTCTTCCTCCACCAATGATTATAGGTTAGCCGAGTGACAGTAGCCTATACTTTGAACGGTCACAATCTGCAATTCCATCTGTAGAGACAAGGCATGCCTTGTCTCTACAGATGGAATTGCAGAATTTTGAAAATGTTACTCACCGAAAGGACCAGGGCATGCACGTCGATGATTATGAGCCGGAATCGGATGTGCGGCATGGCAGGATAATGGTGAATGTGGTTCCAACGCCTTCCTGACTGTCAACGGTTATTGTTCCACCATGTTCCTGTATGATGCCATATGCCAGGGATAATCCCAAACCGGTTCCGTTTCGATGTGTTTTTGTCGAAAAAAATGGATCAAATATCGAGTTGATGTTTTTTTGGGGAATTCCAAGTCCCGTGTCCGCGACCTGTATTTCAATGCAGTCCCATTGGGGTAAAACCGGATTGCCTGCAGGTACCAGTCGGGTATTCATTTTCAAGGTCCCCCCATCCGGCATGGCGTCCCGTGCATTGGCAAACAAAATGATAAACACCTGGGAAAGCGTATCGGAACTTCCCATAATGGCAGGCAGATCTTTGGCCAGGTTCAATTCCTGAATGATCCGGTCATATCGATTTTCATGGTCGAAGAGATGCAGGGCCTTTTCAAGCAGCATATTGATCTGAACCGCTTCCTTTCGTGTTTCCGATGGTCTGGAAAACCGGTACAGGCTGTTGACGATCTGGGTGATTCGATCCACCTGGTCGTGCATGACAGTCAGGTATTTTGTCTTTCGGGCATCCATATCCCCGGCCATCTGCATCAGTTGGATATATCCGGAAATAATATTCAGGGGGTTTAAAATTTCGTGGGATGCGCCGGCCGTCAGCTTGCCGATGGCAGCCAGTTTTTCTGCCTGAAGAATCTGGTCCCGTGCATATTGCAGTGACTCGTGCTCACTTCTGAGCCGGTCATATAACAGTGCATTTTCCAGAACCAGGGAACACTGCTTGGCCAGCATCGCCAAAAGCTTCATGGTTTCCTGGGTGATTGCGCTCTCTTCGACACCCGTGACAATCACAACCATGCCAAGCGTTCGCTTGATGGTCACCAGCGGCAGCATAATGAGGGTTTTGTTGTTTTTGAATACCAGGGAGGGAATCAGTGCAGGCTTGCGCCGTTTGACAATCCAGGAGAACATGCCGCATTCAATCTGCATATCAATCTCCTGCTGACAGGCGTTTCCAATTGTCCGGGGTGATGCGCTTTTGAGCGTGAACTCAAAACTTTTTTCATCCACCATAAAGAGCGCACATCCATCCATTTTGATGGAGTTCTGAATTTCATGCAAAAAAAGCTTCCAGATTTGGCTGATGTTGGATGTGATATCGATTTTATCCTGAATCTGGGATATTTCCTCCATCTTGTCGATGAATTCGAGAACGGCCTGATATCCTTTTTCCAGTGAAGCCAAATGGGTGTCGGTCATGGTGATTTATTCTTTGGTTGCAGACATTACAGAGCTGATATCCTGAAACTCCCGGTCGATTTCCTGAAGAAAATACTGAAGGGCGCTGGATTTGAAATTCAGTGCGTCCCACGCAAATTTGTTCATGGCCGGTATTTTGTTGTCGCCACCCGATCCCAGATTGAGGGCCCGGCACAGAATATCACTCAGGTGAATGATGGCTGTTTCCTGCAAAAAGCGATCGGCGCGCTCGGGCTGATGGTGACAGTCCAGTATCTGAACCAGTTTTACCGGAAGGTTCCATTTTTCAGCCAGAAGTTTTCCCACATCGGTATGGGTGAGCCCGAATACTTCGGATTCTGCCTGAAACAGTAACAGATTGTTGTTTCGGGTCATATCGATTGCCCGGGAGAATTCTTCCGGCATAACCATCATTTCGACAATCTTGCCGATATCGTGCAAAAGTCCTGCCACAAAAAGTTCTTCGACTTTTTCATACCGGATGAAACTGCCGATCACTTTGGCCCCGATTGCACATCCCAGTGAATGGTCCCATAAACTTTCATGAAGTTGCTTATGTTCCCGATATTTATTTGAAAACAAATCAAACACCGATGTCGTGAGAAGCAGGTTCCGTATGGCGTCAAATCCCAGCAAAACAATCGCACCGGTGACCGTCGAGATCTTTTGGGGAAACCCATAAAAAGAAGAATTGACCAGTTTGAGGAGTCTGGCGGTGAGTACCTGATCATCGGTGATGACTTTGGACAAATCCCTTGCCGATGTCTTGGGATTGTTCACCAGTTCGGAGATTCGTAACACAGTACGGGGAAGCGTGGGAAGATCATGGATTTGAGCGATGATTTTTTTAAGATTCGGGGGAATCATTCTCTGCTTCTTTTCTCAGGAATCGGTTTTCAAGTTGATCGCCGGCCAGTCGCATGATTTCCGCCATTACCGGATCATCCAGAACATCTGAAAATTTTTCGTTCAGTTCCCTGTCAATCTGTTCCCGTATCGCGGCGCCCTGAGGAGATGATTCCATTGTCAGAACGCTTTCCTGACCTTCCACCCAGACGCTGTCGATTCCCCAGGAACGCAGAATCTTGATATTTTTTTCAGTCAATGCTGCATATTCATTTAAAAGCGCCATATCCTGAATGCTTTTGACCGATTTGGCCAGAATCATGCCCGGTTTTACCCGATCCAAATTCAATCGAATCATGGATCATGTCCTCTTTGCAGATTCCAGAATTCGCTCCAGCATTTCCAGAAGCGTTGATAATGTCATGGGTTTCTGAAGATAGTAATCGGCCCCCTGAGCCATGGTCTCGTTAATGGTTTCGGAATCTCCATAAGCGGATGACATGATGATGGCGGGCTTGTTGTCCAGTTCCTTCATCCTTTTCAGAACGTCAATCCCGCTCATTCCCGGCATCCGGATATCCAGAATGACGGCATCCGGTTTGAATTGGGAATAGGCTGCAATGGCGTCTTCGCCATTTTCTGCCGTCATCACCGCATAGCCATTGCCTGTCAGATATTCCGATAGCAGTTCTCCAACAAACGCTTCATCATCCACAATCAGTATGCGATATTTGGGTGTCACATCCGTCATGCCGGCGCCTTTTATTTGTGAGGGTATTCAAATTTTGTGAATACTAAAACATTGTTTCAAAAAATGAAACTGATTTTTTGCTGCAATTCCGAAATCGGTGAGAGATTGATTGTTTATGATTTTCATGTGTTTCGTTGGTCAAAAATCTCCCCGCCAAAACAAAACGACTCTTGTCACGTGCAACACCACGATTTCGCAGGGGCCAACTATGGACCATATTCGCGGTGTTGCAGAAAACAGGAGTCGTTTCAATAGACCTGATCAACGCTTTCACAACCAATGAACGATAGCTTTTCAGATTCCGCCTGTTCACACACGTTGATCAAACAGAATTCCGACCATCTGATCCAGTTTGGCAACCAGATCCAGAAAACTCTCCTGAGGAATTTCCCGAATCACCTTATGAGATTCGGAATCCACAACCCGAATGATGGTTCTGCCGGATTCTTTGTGCTGGGTAAACTGCAGGCCAACCTGTTGAAGTCGGGACATATTATTTTCCAGCTTGTTCATCAGGCTGGAGATTGTCGGATTCTGATCATCCGAATTTTTTGCGTTTGACGACTTGGGGTCGATCTGTTCGATGTTTGAAACTGCTTTTACTTTTTCTGTTTCATTGTTCCATCCGGGCGGATATCGATGTAAACCGATATCCACAAATCCGGTCTGCAACCGCTGTGATTTGGTAACCTGTATTGCTTCCATAGCCTGTCCTCCATGACATGCGTTTTAATCTTTTTACAATTCCTGATTCCTGGCTCCCTGATTCATCCCATAAGCCCTGGCCAGTCTTTTACCGTCCGATACATGCCGAAGCCGCTTGATGGTTTCGAGCTTTTTCAATTGAATCTCTGAAATGGTGCTCAAAACCTGTTCGTGAATTTCATGCAACCGTGACTGCAAACCGATATCCAGACAGGGGCCGATATTCTTCAGACGTTTGGCCAGGGCGGCATGGATTCTGATTATTTCGGTCAGTTCGCCGGGATCATCTTTTAACAACAATCTGCGAATCCGGTTGTCAATTTCTTCCAGCCGGTCATACACCATCTCATGGGTTTCAGGCTGCAATTCGAACCCCTTTGGATGATCCATTGGCTGCATAGGCAGAACCGGATGTCGAACCCGTTGTCGATGTTTTTCCGGCGGCGCCTTCAAAGCCTTCCAGGATTTTTGTCAGGATCTCTTCGACTTCATCCAGGATTGTGGCATCATTTCTCAGATTGGCAATGGTCAGGCGATACATCATATACCGGTAAAGCGCCGACAGATTTTGAACCAGTTCGCCTCCCATTTCCCGATCCAGTGCGCAGTCCAGTTCGGTCAGAATATCGATGACACGGGAAATACTTTCTCCCTTGATTCGGGCATTACCCATTTCAAGGCCGTTTCTGGCAAAGCTGATAAATCGGACCGATCCATTCAGCAGTTTGACCAGAACCATTTCCTTGCTGTCGATAGCGATCGCCACGCGATTGTATGCACCCAGTCCGGCATATGACATATGTGTATCTCCTTGATTCATAAGTTTTTGTTTCAGAATTTGAGGTTTACCGTATTGACAAAAAACTCCCGGGTCTGTCGTGCTGAAATTTCCCTTTTTTCCATCCGGCATTCCGGAAATTCTTATTTGCCCTTGGCGACATAGCTGCTTAGATTGGACAATGCATCCAATTGACTCGTCAGGGAATCGGATACATTCTTGTATTGCCCCAGCAGAATCTCCAGGGATACAAATTGGGCCTTCAACCGGTGTTCTGTATTGGTCAGGCGGGCTTGCAGACGTTCAATCTGTTCGTCCATGTCATCGATGCTGTCCTGAATACCATCTGTTCGAACAGTCAATGTTCCGCTGTCTGTATTCAGTATATCGTCAATACTTTCGATAAACTTTACTGCAAATCCTTCGGCCCCGCTGGTGGAAGCCGTAAAAAAGTCGGCAACCGCATCGAAATCTTCCGTCAGTTTTCGGCTGAAGGCCGATGCGTCCATTGTCAACTTGCCGTCTTCATCCGTGGTAATGCCCAGATTGGTCAGGTTGGCAAATCCCGCTTCGGCTCCGGGAACTGATCGGGCAATGAGTCCCTGAATCTGCTGGTCGATTCTTCTGGTGGTGGAATCCGCAAATAATGTGCCGGTTTCCTGTGTGTCCGGAACATAAAGCTGCAAATTCTTCAGGGTATCCACCAGACCGTTGTAGGCTGTCAAAAAAGAATTGACCCGGGAGGTGAACAGTGTATCGCTCCGATTGACCGAAACGGTCAGGGGAGACAAGGGATCTTCATCTTTCAGATACAGGGTGACCCCGCTGATGACATCATCGATGGTATTGGTGGATCGTTGGATGTTGTCGATACCATCCACACTGATGAGGGAATCCTCTGCATTCTGGGTCTGTGTCAGGTTTTCGGTGATGCCCCGGTCGTACACCAGACGGGACAAGCCGGTCGTATCCTGATTCTCCGGATCGGCCGGATCGGTACCCGTTTCTGTCACTGTCAAATTGATGACATTGTCTTCTCCGGTGTCCTGTCCGGTCAGGGTAAGATAGTAATTGGTTCCGTCATAGATCACGGTGGCGTAAACACCCGCATCGGCATTGTTGATATCCTCGGCAATGTTCGCGATGGTGTCATTCACATCCACGGAAATGTCCAGTGCTGAGGCATCTCCGATTTTAAGGTGAATCGTTCCGGCGCCCGCTACTTCATCCGGTGCAAACGCACTGCTTTTCACCTTGTGTACGGTAGCCAGATTATGAACCGTTACCGAATATGTGCCGGTGACCGCATCATCCATCGCGTCGGCGGTCAACAGGTCTGTGTTGCCGGAAGAAGCGGCATAACTGGTGAGATCCGATACCGCATCCAGATTTCTGGCGGCACTCCGGATGCTTTTTAGCCCGCTTTCAATCGTGCCATACGCATTCAGCTTGACCGTATAATCCGCCTGCTGTTGCTGCATGTTGGTGATGGGTTTCCGCTCGATTTCCAGCAGTTGGGAAATAATGTTTTCCGTATCCATTCCGGATATCAGACCACCGACTGAAATTGACATGGGATAATCTCCTCGACCTGGAAAAATCAGGGAAAAAACAGTTCCAGACCTCTTTCTCTAAAACTTTCATAATGTAATTAAACATAAATATTTCAGTATGTTGAGTCAGCTTGACGCAGATTTGGACATTTCGATATTTATTAACCAAATAAAAACTATATATTGTTGTAAAATTTTATAAGGCTACTATNNCAGCCCTCTTTTAACGAGGTCTGTCAGAGAAAAACAAGAATTTTGACAGCCACTCCGATCAACTCCGGAATGGCTGTCAATTTACAGGCTGTTCCCGCTTTCTGAAAGATATGCATCATTCATGCCAGAAAAGCNNTGGCGACACCGGCCTGGGACAGAATCTGGGACTTGGTCATAGCGGCGGTTTCCGCCGCAAAGTCCGCATCCAGAATCCGGCCGTTGGCTGCCGACAGGTTCTCCGATACATTCATCAGGTTGGAAATGGTTGAATCCAGCCGGTTCTGGACCGCGCCCAGCTCGCCCCGGTTATCCGCGACCTGGTTCAAGGCATCATCGATCCGGTCAATGGCATTGTTGGCATTGGCCCGCGTTTCCACACTCAAGCCGGAGCCGACCGCATCCGAGCTGCCTCCCTGTGCTACAAATCCGGCCTTGGCAATGGTGGCCGTTGTTGATCCCGATATGATGACATCAGCTCCGGTATCCGATGTCAGCGAAATTTCACCGGTGAAGGTTTTTTCTGTTGCCGATGCGGTTCCAAAAACCCCTACATTATCTAATATTTTGATATCAAGACCTGAAGCGGATGTCAGAACCAACTTTCCAGTTGTGTCTTCTACAGTGGCTCTGACGCCGTTACCAAGACCGTTAATGGCTGTAACCACTTCGTCCAGTGTATCAATTGTTGTAGCCGACAAATCAAGCTGAGAACCGTTGATCGTCAGGTTTGACGCCGCAAAGTTGGTTCCGGTTCCAACATTATCCATATCGATCGAAAACTTTTGTTCAGTTAATGCGGATGCGGTCACACCGGTTTCTTCGGCTACTGCATTGATGGCTACTGCTTTGTCGCCCGCGCTGGAACCTGTGGATTTACCAACCGTTACGCCATTGATGACCAGATCACCCTCTGCCAGAGCTGCTGTTGATACTGTTCCACCTGTTACACTGACAGATCCCGTTGACTCATTAAGCCCCCAATTTCCAAGCAAAGCCGCAGTAATTGTTGCTTCCACCTCAATTGCTTCACCGTCATCGTCAGACAGCGAAAGATAGCCACTGTAGGTGCCTGTGG